>CALCCG010000154.1 GCA_937899785.1 uncultured Erythrobacter sp.
AACCGGAAGCCGAAGAGGTTGCCGCTGACGCAGCCGAAACCGAGGCTGAAGCCTAAGCTTTTCGCTGGGGTCAGCGGTTCACTCGCGGCCTTTGAATCCTTGAGCCACTACATACCACTCTGACGAGCCTTTTCGGCTTGCCGGTGGTTTGGCATGTTTGACGCTGTTGAAGTGCTTCTTTAACAGCGCGAGCAATTCGCTGTCCGTCCCCCCCGCCAGCACCTTGGCGACGAACGCGCCCCCTTTATCGAGGGTTTCCACGGCAAACCACGCGCCCGCTTCCACCAAGCCCATGGTGCGCAGATGATCGGTCTGCTTATGGCCGACTGTGTTGGCCGCCATGTCGGATAGGACGAGATCAGGTGGCCCGCCAAGCGCCTCTTCCAGCTTGGTTGGCGCCGCATCATCCATGAAGTCCATCTCGAAGATCGTCACCCCGTCGATGGGTTCTGTCGGAAGCAGGTCGATCCCTACAACCTGAGCCTTGGGGGCTTGGGCACGCACAACCTGGCTCCATCCGCCCGGAGCTATTCCGAGGTCCACCACCCTTTGGGCGCCGCGGATCAAGCTGAAGCGCTCGTCAAGCTCAATCAGCTTGTAAGCGGCCCGGCTGCGATATCCATCGGCTTTTGCTTTCTTCACGTAGGGATCATTCAACTGACGCTGGAGCCAGCGTGTTGAGCTTTCGCTGCGCTTCTTTGCCGTTTTGACCCGCCGATCCGGATTGCGGCCTGACCGGCTCATGCCACCGGCCTCATGGTTTCGCACCCTGATCCGAACGCGATTGCTTCAAGGATTTGAGCGCTCTCTCGCTCTGCCGCTCCGCCGCCATCAAGCTGCGAAGGATGCCTTCACGGATCCCTCTATCCGCAACACCGCGGCGTTCAGCGGGCCATAAGTCGAGTATCGATTCCAGAATTGCGCAGCCCGCCACCACCAGACTGGCGCGGTCCTGCCCAATGCAGGGCAACTCGCTGCGGTCTTGCGACGACATCGAGGAAAGATCCTCGCTGATCGCGCGCATCGCCGAACTGGGCACGATCAGCCCGTCGACCGCCTTGCGATCATAATGGGGTAACTCAAGATGCAGGCTGGCGAGTGTGGTGACTGTCCCACTTGTGCCCAGCAGACGGATGTCATCTTCACGCGCCACCTCTGCGATCCTCTGGCCAAAGGGCGCAAAGCTTTCAGAGACCAATCGGCGCATCTCTTCGTACCGCGTTCGTCGTCCGCGTTCGTCACGACTGGTCTTTTTGACCGTATCGGTCAGCGAGACCACGCCCCAAGGGACGCTTTGCCAGTCTATAATGCGCGGAATCTTACCGCTTGATTGCCCATCGGATTCCAGCAGAACCAGCTCGGTCGAGCCGCCGCCAATATCAAAAATGATCGCGGGACCGGTGCCTTGCTCCAGCAGGATGTGGCACCCCAAAACCGCAAGGCGCGCCTCCTCTTCCGCGGAGATAATATCAAGCGCGATACCGGTTTCGCGGCGCACTCGCTCGATGAAGTCGGCTCCGTTCTCAGCCCGGCGACACGCTTCGGTCGCAACCGACCGGGCCAGACGCACGTTGCGCCGCTTCAGCTTGTCGGCGCAGATGGATAAGGCGCTCAACGTTCGGTCCATCGCCTCGTCCGAAAGCCTTCCCGTTGTGGCAAGATCTTCGCCAAGTCGCACAACCCGGCTAAAGGCATCGACGACGGTAAAATCCTTGCCAGACGGTCTTGCGATCAGAAGGCGGCAATTGTTGGTTCCAAGGTCAAGCGCGGCGTAAGCTTCGCGCCGAAAGGGCGCACGCCCATCGCCGGATGGCCGCTGTTGCATAGAGTTTGGCGCATGCGTTGTGTTCGAGACTCGAGCGCAGTCTTTTTCGTCCGCTAACGCTGGACGCTGCGCCGTTCTGCTCTGACCACTCGGGCCACCTTTGGGCCTGCGTTGGCCTTTTCCGCCTTGCTGGAAGGAGCGCTTGTAGCGAAAATCGGCTACACTGCCGGACTTGCCGCTCCCGTTTTTTCCAGCACTCCTCTTTTTGTCCGGCGGAAGTGTGTCCGCCATATTCCAGTTCTTTCTCATCACCTGCGCCTTTGAGTGGCGCGGGCACCTGCGTCCAGAGTTACCCCAAGCGCGATAGCAGGGCAAGCGAAGCGTCATCGTGCGGTTTGCCTGAGAGGGCTGCGCGACCGGACGCAAGCTCCTGCGTTGCCTTGACCTTGGCGTTGAGCGCTCCTAGATGCGCGGGTCGCTTTGCGACGCTTGGCCCACAACCCAAGCGCGCGGCGCCCTTGCCCCGTCGTCTAATGGTAAGACTACGGACTCTGACTCCGTCAATTGAGGTTCGAATCCTCACGGGGCATCCATCCTTTGCTGCGCTTCACCCGGTCGTTTCGGCGTTATCGGCAAGAGCGATAGCCGCCGGATCAAAGATCATTGCTTGCCGCGCCAATCGCCTGCGCCTAGACGCGCACGCATGACGGACAACCCCAACGAACGCGACCTAACAGACCGCAAATTCTACCTCGCTGGCGAAGAAAGCCGGTTTGCCGAAGAAGCCCCTGACCGCACGCCTCAGACCGAGCATCCGGCCTACAAGCTCGCCTTTCGCGATACGGACTTTTTGCTGCGCGACGAATTGCGACCGGTGCGCTTCCAGCTGGAGCTGCTGAAGCCCGAGATGCTGCTCGACGAAGCGCGCGTAGGCTCGACACTGGTGATGTACGGTTCCGCGCGCATTCCCGCGCCTGAAGAGGTGGAAGCCAAACTCGAAGCGGCCAAGGGCAAGAGCGAGTTTGAGCAAAAGGTTGCCGAGCGCCTGGCAGCGAAGGCGAAGTATTATGGCGAGGCTTACAAGCTTTCGCGCATGGTCTCCGAAAAGGCGATTATTGAGGAAGGCAAGCGTCAGTTCGTCGTGTGCACGGGCGGCGGCCCCTCCATCATGGAAGCGGGTAATCGCGGTGCCAGCGATGCCGGGTCCGAGAGCATTGGTCTCAATATCATCCTGCCGCACGAGCAAGCGCCCAACTCGTTCGTGACGCCCTATTTGTCGCTCAACTTCCACTATTTCGCTCTGCGCAAGATGCATTTCCTTCTTCGCGCGCGAGCGGTCGCGGTGTTCCCAGGCGGCTTTGGCACATTCGACGAGTTGTTCGAATTGCTGACCTTGGTGCAGACCGGCAAGATGAAACCGCTGCCCATCCTTCTGTTCGGACGCGACTTTTGGGAGCGCGTGATCGATTTTGAGGCGTTTGCCGAGGAAGGCACGATCTCGAAGGACGATCTTGATCTGTTTCATTGGTGCGAAACCGCGGAACAAGCGTGGGATCACATCGCGCGGTTCTACGAACTTGACCGATAAACCGGCGATCCGCTTAGTCTGCGAGCGAACGCACCGCTTGATGCCCCAGAGGGCCGTGGCCCGACCCGTAACCGGGCGCGGCCTTGATCGCCCTCACCACGAAATTGCGGCCAAGGCGCACGGCGTTTTCCATGCTCTGGCCATGGGCAAGCAGCGTGGCGATGGCCGAAGAGAGGGTGCAGCCCGTCCCATGCGTATGCACTGTGGCAATCCGCTCATGCTCAAAATAACCTGGCTCTTGCCCGGGTTGAACAAGGATATCGATAATCCGATCATCGCTTGTGTGACCGCCTTTGGCGAGGACCGCAGCGCCCGTCTCTTCGCTTAATTGCTGAGCCGCCACAATCATTTCGTCACTCGTCGCCAGCGTGCGTCCGACCAGATGGCCAAGCTCAGGCAGATTGGGCGTGAGCAAGCTGGCATCTGGGAACAGAGCGTGCCGCAAAGCGGTGATAGCCTCGGGCGCGATGAGCGCAGCGCCGCTGGTCGCGATCATAACCGGGTCCAGCACAATCGGGGCTTCGTCAGGCAGAGCCTTCAGAGCTTGCGCCACCGCTTCGATAATCTCTTCATCGTGCAGCATGCCGATTTTCACCGCG
>CALCCG010000155.1 GCA_937899785.1 uncultured Erythrobacter sp.
CGCGGATCGTCGAAACGGGACGCTGTGGTTGGTATTTCCGCGTTCTGGAAACCGGCGAATGCCAAGCAGGCGACACGCTTGAGCGCATCGCGCAAGGCAACACGGAATGGAGCGCCGCGCGCGTGTTTGCTTGCCTTATCCAAGGCAAGGCGACCCGCGAAGAACTTGAGGAATTACGCGACCTGCCCAAACTCTCGCCTCAAATCCAAGCCAAGGCGATCAAGAAACTGGGCTGACCCTCGCGCGTTGTAGGCTCGTTCTCTCACTGATAGGCCCGCACCTGAATGACCAGACCAGCCATCCTTGTTACCGGCGGCGCGACGCGCATTGGCGCGGCTATCGTGCGCGGCTTTGCCGCAGATGGTTGGCACACGGTGATCCATTACAATTCCAGCGCTGGCCCGGCTGAAGCGCTGGCCGCGACGCTGCCTTCGGCGGAAACCATCCAATGCGATTTGTCCGATGGCGATGCGGCTGAAGCGATGATCGAGGCGCTCGCCGATCGGCTTCCCGATTGGCGTTGTCTTGTGAACTCCGCCTCGGTTTTTGACTATGACGGTGCAACCAAACTCGATCCTGAAACGAACCGGTCTGCGATGCAGAT
The DNA here is from genome assembly GCA_937899785.1 of uncultured Erythrobacter sp. Taxonomy (GTDB): domain Bacteria; phylum Pseudomonadota; class Alphaproteobacteria; order Sphingomonadales; family Sphingomonadaceae; genus Erythrobacter. The sequence continues at coordinate 605 of CALCCG010000155.1, forward strand.
CAACGCGGCCTCCCCTGCTCGAATGGCGCAAGCCTATTTGAGAAGCGCGAAAAGCGCGGCCACGCGCTGCGTGGTGCAAATCACGGATATGAAGCTGGCCAATCCAAACCCGGAATTCTTCAGTTACACCATGTCAAAGCACGCGCTTGGCTCCACCATTGCGATGCTGGCCAAGCACTACGCTGAGGATGCGCGCGCGCGCATCTATGGGATCGCGCACGGAGCGATCCTGGCCAGCCACGATCAGAACGAGGCTGAAACCGATACCTCGCACACGCTCAATCTGCTGGGACGCAAAACAGGGCCCGATGAGATTGTCCAAGCCGCAAAGCTGATGGCCACGGGCGCTCTCAAAAGCGGATCTACGCTGTTTATCGACAGCGGCCAGCACCTGCTCGATCAACCGCGCGACGTGATCTATCTGGCGCGCGAATTGGCGGAGAGTTCGGCGTGACCCAACCCCAGATGAAGCGCCACGCGCTTTCGACACGGTTGTGGCATTGGATCAACGCGGCGGCGATGGTTGTGCTGTTCATGTCGGGCCTCGGCATATCAAACGCGCACCGGTATTTGTATTGGGGCGATTACGGCTTTGATCCGGCGGACGCATGGACAGCGGTGATGCGTTTTCCCAATTGGGCCACCTTGCCCCAGCGTTACAACCTCGCCGAAGCGCGCGATTGGCACAGCGGCGCGGCCTGGGTGTTCGCGCTCGCACTCTTGGGAATGTGGGTCGCGATGCTGGCGAACCGACACTTTGCGCGCGATATCGCCGCGCCAGTGAGCGCGTGGTCCCCCGCCCATTTGTGGCCCGAAATCAAGGCGCACCTGAAAGGGCGTTTTCACGCCGAGGACGGGGCAAAGTACAACACGCTTCAAAAGCTGACCTATGGCGTGGTTCTGGGCGTCCTATTGCCGCTAATGATATTCACTGGCCTTGCGATAAGTCCGGGGTTCGAACCCGCCGCGCCATGGCTGGTCGATATCCTGGGCGGGCGCCAGAGCGCGCGCTCGGTCCACTTCATCGCCGCCTTTGCGCTGTTTGCGTTCTTCGTGGTGCACGTCGTTATGGTAGTGTTGTCGAACCCGGTGAAACAGATGTGGGCGATGATCGCGGGAGGTAGAAAATGACCAAGATCGCTCGCCGTGCGCTGTTGGCCGGCATGGCCGCGCTTGGCACAGCTGGCTGTTCGAAGATTGATGGCTTTGCCACAAGCGATGGCGGCACCGGCCTGTTTGGCTTAGCCGAGGACTGGCACCTTGCCGCGCACCGCACGCTGGCAGGGCGTCAGGCGCTTGCCCCCGAATACGCAGCCGAAGACCGCTCGCCCAGCTTCAAGGGCAATGGATCGCTGACGGTTGATAGCCCGATCTACAAGGAGCAATTGGCCAAAGGCTT
>CALCCG010000156.1 GCA_937899785.1 uncultured Erythrobacter sp.
CGATGAATCACTTTTTCTACAACATTGCTGACCCAATGAAGCAGTTCGAGGTCCAGAAATGGTTCGAACTTCCACGCTTCTTTGGCTACGACATCTCTTTCACCAACGCCGCTGGCTTTATGCTGCTGGGTGTTGTCCTTTGTATCGCCTTATTCGGCTATGCTGCGTCTCGCGGTAAGACCGTCCCAAACCGTCTGCAATCCATGGGCGAGATTGGATATGGCTTTGTTGCCGACATGATTCGCGGCACAGCGGGCGAAGAAGGCCTACGCTTCTTTCCCTTCGTGTTCACGCTGTTCTTCTTCATCCTGTTCGCCAACCTGATTGGCATGTCGCCTTACGCGTTCACGACAACCAGCCATTTGGTCGTGACCGGCGTTCTGGCGCTCCTCGTGATCAGCATTGTGATCATATTCGGCCTCTGGAAGAATGGTCTGAAATTCTTCGGCCTGTTCGCGCCATCTCTGGGCGATATGCACATTCTCGGGAAAATGGTCATTTATGCGATCCTGATCCCAATTGAGATCATTTCATTCATTGCCCGTCCGCTGACCCTGTCGCTGCGTTTGTTTGCGAACATGCTGGCCGGTCACATTCTGCTGAAACTGTTCGCTGGTTTTGTTGTTACAGGCATTACCGCGGGCGGCATTGGCCTTCTGGTTGCCCCCCTCGCCTTTGGCATGGGTGTGGCGCTGAACGCCCTCGAATTCCTCGTTGCAGGTCTGCAAGCCTATGTGTTTGCGATCCTGACCTGCGTCTACCTTAATGATGCGCTTCACCCGTCGCACTAAGGAGCCCTTATTCACTGCGGCCATTTAGCCGTGCTGATTCAACTTGACGTGCCCCTACGAACAGGCTTCACGGGGCGCAAATCGAACGAAAGACTTCCCAAAGGAGATTCTCATGGAAGGCGATATCACTCTCGGTCTTAAATATGTCGGTGCTGGCCTTGCGACCCTCGGCATGATCGGTGCGGCAATTGGTGTGGGTAACATCTTTGGCTCGTTCCTGGATGCTGCGATGCGCAACCCATCTGCTGCCCCACAGCAAACCGGTAACCTCTTCATCGGTATGGCGCTGTCAGAAGCGCTCGGCATTCTGTCATTCCTGGTCGCGATTCTGATCCTGTTCGTGGTCTAACTCGAACACGTCCCTTCGAGACTAAAAGGACCTGATAGGCCATGTTTGCGATCATCCTCGCTGCCGATGCTGCGGCCGGTGCTGAAACGGCGGTCTTCCCGCCGTTTGACCCGTGGCACTTCCCCTCCCAGATTTTCTGGTTGGTTGTGCTGTTCGGCACACTCTATTTCGTACTCTCACGCTTCATCTTGCCGGGTATCGGCAACACGTTGGAGCGGCGCGAGAGCTCGATTGCGAGCGACTTGGATGAAGCAGCTCGGTTGAACGACGAGGCTGTCGAAGCGCAAAAGGCGGTAGAAGTCTCTATCGCCAAAGCGCACGGTAAGGCTCGCGAAACCGCTGACAAAGCACGCGCTAAAATCGACAAAGAACTCGCAACTGAAACTGCGAAAGTCGATGCCGAACTTGATAAGAAACTCGCCGACGCTGAAACTCGGATCGCTGCCTTGCGCGCCGATGCGATGAAGAACGTCGAAGAGATCGCTGGTGCAGCCGCAGAAAGCGTGCTCGGCAAGTTTGGTAGCAAAGCTGGCAAAGCCGACGTCGCCTCAGCCGTCAAAACAGCGCTAGGAGAAGGATAAAACTCATGCGGTTTGCACTTCTCACCCCATTCCTCGCCATCGCACCTGCAGCTTATGCTGCGAGCGAGAAAGTGGCTTGGTACGCTGACCCTACAACCGCAACAGCCTTTGCTGCGCTTGTGGTCTTCTTGTTCATCGTTGCAAGCGTAGGTGGGTTTAAGCTCATCCTGTCAAAGCTCGATGAGCGCGCCGACGGGATCCAAAACCAAATCGATGAAGCCCGCGCCCTGCGCGAGGAAGCCTCGAAACTGATGGCGGATGCCAAAAAGAAGGCAAAAGAAGCTGACGCAGCTGCCGACGATATCATCAAACGCGCCAAAGCTGACGCGAATGCAATGATGAAGCAGGCGAAAGCTGACCTGAAAGCGAAGGTTGCTCGCCGCGAAGCTCAAGCTGAAGCACGCATTGCCCGCGCCGAAGCTGACGCGGCTGCAGAGGTTCGCCGTGTCGCAGCAGACGCAGCAACTGATGCCGCCCGGACAATTTTGTCAGGTTCTGGCGAAGCCACAGACTTGTTCGACAATGCCCTCGGTGAAATCGATAAACGCCTCAACTAAGCGGCGAAAGCTTCATTATCAAAATCGATTTGGCCCGCTTCGACGAAGCGGGCTTTATTTTTTGTCGTGAGGTCGCTTCTCGCGTCCGAAGACAGCTTTCATCAGCCAGTTCGGAGCAAAGCGTTCAACGCGTGGATGACGGTCCAATACGCCTTCCATCCAGCGACGCCCCCAGAGCGAGTTGCGCCCGAGCAGAACAACGCCGAGTATCGCAATCGGAAGACCAATCGGTAAAAGTGGCGTCACAAAAGCAATCGGCACCGCGATCGCGATGAGGACCAAGCCCAAAAGCGCAAACGCTTGGCGCACCAAGGTTCGGACGCTCGAGCCAACAAGGCCGAGTGGGGCGGTGGCTGCATTCTGCTTGAGCCGCTCCTTACCGAATGGAGGTGATCCGTCTGCCATGCTGCGTAATATGGTCCTTATGCGTCCCGTTCCAAGGGATTTTTGTGGTCTGTGACTCTGGCAAGAGTGAGGCAGTTTGCATACTCAATTTCTGTTGAACTGTCGTGAATTTCATCAAGAAGTTTCGCAGAGAACACACTTAGCCCCGCGAACGGGACGGAAGATCATCAGTTCTTGTCTCAGTGTTTCTTTTTTTGACACAAACTGCTGTCGCCATAAGAAATCGATTGAAGGCACAGTCAGGCACGGTAAGACTTAGCCCATGATCCGGCTCGATTCCGTCCAAGCGCTCCGAGGTATTGCTGCGCTCGCAGTTACGCTTTGTCACTTGATTGCGATCGAAGCTGGTCAGGCTGAACGCGCGCATAAGCTTACCGACTTCTGGATGGCGGGCGCACATGGCGTGGACTTGTTCTTCGTGATCTCCGGCTTTGTCATAGTTTGGGTAGCATCAGACGTTGAGCGCGGCCGTCTCGGGGCCGCTGATTTTCTATACGCGCGGGTCACCCGTATCTATCCACTTTGGTGGCTCTTTGCTGGCGCTATGGCAGCCATGCTTTTGATCATTAGAGGTGAGCCATGGGATGCCTCTCGCCTAGATCCCAAAGGGCTAGACGGCACGGTACACATGATCACATCCTTCATCCTATGG
>CALCCG010000157.1 GCA_937899785.1 uncultured Erythrobacter sp.
CGCACCAGCAACCCGTTTCTAGATGGAGTAGCCTTCATGGGCATTTTCAGCCGCACCCGCGATATCATCGCCGCCAACTTCAACGACATGCTCGACAAGGCCGATGACCCATCGAAGATGATCCGCATGATCATCCTCGAAATGGAGGAGACGCTGGTCGAGGTCCGCGCCAGCGCCGCTCGCACGATCGCCGATCAGAAAGAGATGCACCGCCATGTGGTGAAGCTTGACCGGCTCCAGGCCGACTGGGGCGAAAAGGCGCAGCTCGCGCTTTCCAAGGATCGCGAAGATCTCGCCCGCGCCGCCCTGGTTGAGAAGAAGAAAGCGGCGGGCATGGGCGACCAGCTCAAGGCGGAGATCGCCGTGCTTGATGATGCGCTGCGCGCTTATGAAGCGGACATCGCCAAGTTGCAGCACCGACTGCGCGAGGCTCGCAGCCGTCAGTCGCAGATCGCGGCGCGCCTTGAAAGCGCTGAGAACCGCGTCAAGCTGCGCACTCTGATGAGCACCGAACGCACCGATGAGGCGCTCGCGAAGTTCGATCAGCTCGAACGCCGCGTCGACTACGCCGAAGGCCGTGCCGAAGCGCTCGATATCGCCAGTGGCGGGCCGAGCCTGTCCGACGAGATCGCGGCGCTCGAAGGCGCCGATGCGATCGACGATGAACTGGCTGAAATGAAAAAGGCGCTTGGCAAAAGCGGCGCCAAAAAAGGGGAATAAACCGTGGAAGAATTTGTCGCCATAATCATTGTCGGGATGCTCTTCATCGGGCTTCCGTGGGTTATCCTGCACTATGTGACAAAATGGAAGACCGCCGCGACTATCACTTCGGACGACGAGGTGCTGCTCGAAGAGCTCTACAACCTCGCCAAGCGCCTGGATGAGCGCATGGATACGGTTGAGCGCCTGGTCGCCTCGGATGACCCCAGCTTCACCCCGGTCAAGCGCCTCCAGGCCGACCAGGAACAAGACAATCAGAAACTGCGCGAACTTGAAATCATGATGCAAGAGAAGAAAGGAACCCGCTCGTGAACTCCCCCCGCACAAAGCTTTACCGCGACAAGCACAATGGCAAATTCATGGGTGTGTGCGCAGGGATCGCTGACTACACCGGCGTTGATACGTTCTGGGTCCGCCTGGCGACGGTGTTCCTGTTCTTTGCAACGCAAGGATCTGCGCTGCTCGCCTACCTGATTGCCGGCTTCATCCTCAACAAGAAGCCGCCGCACCTCTATCGCGATCAGGCCGAGGAAAAGTACTGGCAGCGCGTTCGCCAAAGCCCGCATCGCACCGCCCGCGAAATCCGCGCCAACTTCCGCGACATTGACCGCCGCCTCGCCGCTGTCGAGGCCCACTATGTCAGCAGCAATCCGCGTCTGACCGCCGAAATCGAGCGGCTGCGCTAACCGCACCAACAGGGGCAAAATTATGGAACCCGGACAACTTGCAATCCTGATACCGATCATCGGCGTCTCGATCCCTATCTTCGCGATCTGGTTCAAGCACCAGCAAAAGATGGCCGAGCTTCAGGCGGATAAAACCGCCGAGCATACCGCCGAGAAAGCCGCTCAGTACGCCGCTCAAGCCCAGAGGCTTGAGGATCGCGTCGCGGTGCTCGAACGGATCGTCACGGATCGCGGCTACGATGTTGCAACCCAGATCGAAGCTCTGCGTGACACCCGCGAAACCGACGCCGCGAACGCCGGTATCCCGCTTAACTTGCCCAATGAGGAGCGTGCGTGATGGACGGCGACATGAAGATTTTTGTCCTGCTGATCATCGCGATCTCGACCGTTGGATGGATCATCAACAACTGGATCCGTGCCAAGCACGGCTATCCCTTGGAAGACGAGTTTGGCGGCAAGACCGAGCAATCCGACAGCGCCGAAACCAAGCGCCTCGAAGCCGAGAATCGCGAACTGCACACCAAGCTCGACGCGATGCAGGACCGTATGATCGTGCTCGAAAAGATCGTGACCGACCGTGGCTATTCGCTGTCGGACGAAATCGAGGCCTTGCGCAATCTCCCCGCGACCACACCCGCAAGCGACAGCGGAGTGCCACTCAACCTTGAAGAGAGGACCAAAGCATGAGCACGGACGCCGCCGCAGTCATTGTTCCCCACCTTCCGTGGATCATCGGCGCAGCGCTTACTCTTGGCGCCGCTTCCATAGGCGGCTGGATCCACACGACCCGCCTTCGTATCAAGCACGGCTACCCGCTCGAAGGGGCTTGGGGCCAGTCGATCAAGCCCGTCACCGATAACGAGGCCAAGCAACGCGTGGCTCTGCTGACTCAGGAAAACGCCGAACTGCGCGCGGAATTGGGATCGGTCAAAGACCGGCTCGCCAATGTTGAACGCATTGTCACCGATCGCGGCTATGGGCTTGGTGGCGAGATCGAAGCTCTGCGCCAGCGTTCGCTTGAGAACCGCACGGATGAAGGGAACGCCTGATGGACCAGGACCTGATCCTCATTTTCAGCTTTATCATCGTTGTGACCGCGGTTCTCGGCATGACCGTCAACGGCGTCGTCCAAAAGGTGCTTGACTATAAGCGCACCGCCAAGGGAGCGGGCCCGCGCGAAGGGTACACCAACCTGAGCGATCTGGAGGACCGCACCCAGCTGGTTGAAGACCGCCTGGCGGTGCTGGAGCGCATCGCGACCGACCGTGGCACCTTGCTCGCCGATGAGATCGAGCAATTGCGCCTTGAGAAAGACGCTGCGCAGTGAGCTTCTGGACCGCCATCGTCGTTATCGTTGCCATCGGCGCCGTTACCAGCGTGCTTAAGTCACGTTACAACGCGAAAGCCGGGATCACCGAGGATTACATGGGCAACCAGACCCTGAACTCACTCCCCAGTCCTGAGAGCGAAGCCCGCGAACAGGCTGCCAAGGAAGAGATCGCGCAACTCAAAGAGCGGATCGCTGTGCTCGAACGCATTGCCACAGACAACAATTCGAAAGACGCCCGCGAGCAAGCGCGCATTGCCTCTGAGATCGAAGCTTTGCGTGCGCCACAAACCAACCCTGATCCGGAAACGAAGCTGGGCTGACCCTTTGGTCCACCCCACCCTGAAAGACCATCCAACCAAGGACTTGAGCGATGATCGACGCCCCCTCCTTCTCTCCCACTCTCACTGGTTCGCTGACCAGCCCTCTCGATCCCACTTTGGTGGTGGCCATGACGGCCCTTGTCGGGACCACTCTGATCGTTTTTGCGCTGCTGCGCGCCTGGCAGGACTGGCTCGAGCTTAAGCGCCGCGAACTTGACACGCTGAGCGCCGATCAAGGCGCGGGCCAGCGCGGGGGTGACGAAAGCGCGCAGCTTAGCGTTGGCGCTGCGCGGATCGAACTCGCCGATATGAAAGAGCGGATTAAGAAACTTGAGGCGATTGCGAGCGGGGTGGAACTCTAAGGACCCCTGCCCCCTTCCCCTTGGCCCCCACTGATCCTACATGGCGGCGATGCGATCTCTCAGTGATATTCTTGAAGAGTATGAATTTCTCGAAGGCGATGAGCGCTATCGATTGCTGATCGAACTTGGCCGTGAGCTTGAAGATATGCCCGATGCCCTCAAGACCGACGCCACTTTGGTGCGTGGGTGCTCTGCAGCGGTCTGGGTCTATCCGACCGAAGCGACCGACCGGTTGCATTTCCTGGCCGACAGCAACGCCGCGATCACAAAGGGGATCGTCGCGCTGGTGATCGCCGCGGTTCAGGACAGGCCCGCCGATGAGGTCGCTGGCATGGACGTGGCGCTTGCGCTCGCACCATTCGATCTCAAGAATCAGCTTTCCAGCAACCGCACTCAAGGTGTGCCGAACATGATCGCGCTGGTTCAGGAACACGCCGCGCGCCTGGCGGCAGCGGCCTAAGGCGCGTGCGGCGGATGTATTTCGCCGCCGGGTTGGTCTTCGTAGGCCTCGGCGCGGTCGGCGCCGCCTTGCCGCTTTTGCCAACAGTGCCGTTCCTGCTGCTTGCCGTTTTCTTCTTTGCGCGCAGCAACCCAGCCTGGGAAGAGCGCATCCTAAACCACCCGCAATGGGGGCCTCAGGTGCGCGACTGGCGCGAACGCGGCGCGATTTCGCGCAAGAGCAAGATTATTGCGGTCAGCTCAATCGCTGCCGGCGCTGGGCTCACCTGGTGGACGCTCGGTTTTCCATGGGCTTGGATCTCCCTGGCCGTGCTGGTGGTTAGCGGCGGCTGGATCGCAACGCGGCCTGAATAGGCACGCTGCTAAGTGGCTAGACCTGGGCTTTGGCGCGCTCCTTGGCTGCAACCTCCAATCCGGCCTCGCGTGTCATCTCAAACTCACCGTTCCAATCCTTGAGAGACCAGACTCCGGTGATGGACAGACCATCCTCGCTCAACTGCCCAACATAGTCGACGGAATTTTCATAGCCGTGTTCGTTGCGCAGATAGGTTTTGGTGAAATCAACGCTGCGCCCGCTGCGATGGCCGATGATGCGGGCATGCGCCGGGCTGTGCTTGTAGAGATCAGGCTCGATCGTTTTGCCGCTGAAGGCCCCGGCCTCCTCGGTCAACTCGGCCACAAATGGTGTCGTTGGCGCGTAGTCGCGAGGGTATTTGAACACCCCGTCCCATTGGCCTGTGAGGTTGAGAGGATCGGGCACCCGGTCCTTAGGCGCGGACGCTGTCTCGGACCACGGCGATGCCCGCCTCGCGCTGTTCCTTGAGCTCTTTCTTCAACACTTGCGGATCGCGCGCGAAAACGAAGCCAAAGCTGACGCCGCCTTCTTTACCGATGGTCGCGTGGTGAAGCTTGTGCGCCTGCACCAGCCGTTTGGCGTAACCCTTTTTCGGGACCCATTTGAAATAGCGCTGATGGACAAGGCCATCGTGGATCAGCGTGTAGATCACGCCGTAAAGGGTCACACCCACGGCCAGCCACCACATCCATTCCCAGTAGAGCGAACCGATTATGTACATCACTGCGTTGATCGAGCCAAAGACAACTGCAAACAGATCGTTGGCCTCAAACACGTTATCATGCGGCTCGTGATGGTCGCGGTGCCATGCCCAGCCCCAACCGTGCATCACGTATTTGTGACTCCACCAAGCGAACAGCTCCATCCCGATCAGGGACGAAAGGACCGTAAGGATGATTGCAAGCCAACTCATGTCGCGGCCTCTTTAGGCCTCGACTCAGCGCTCGCCAAGTCTGGCGCTGGCTCGTGCGCCGTCTCAAAAACGCCAACACCGGCCTTCTTGGCGGCCGGAAGCGCCCACCACGGCACATTGGGTTGGCGATGATGTTCAAGATGATAGCCGAAATGAAAACATGTCAGCAGGCTGACCAACGTGTCGAAATCGTTGCTGCGCGCGTTGTGCTCGTCCGCAAACGGCTTGTCGGGTGATTGATGATGCGGGCGGAAGGTGCCGAAATAGAACAGCTGCAAGGAAGACAGCAGCGCTGGCGCGCCATAGAGGATGAATATCTGCGTGAAATCTATCTCGAAGACGAACAGGTAGACGCCGACCACCAGGTGGACGAAAAGCAGGGACTGCAGCCCGAAATAGCGTTTGAAGAAGGTCCAGTACCATTGGAGGAAGTCGCTGGGATGTTCCTCGTCGAAGTCGGGATCACCTTTGTGGCCTGCAAGCTTGTGATGGGTGAAATGGGCATGGCGCATGCGCCTCCATCGAAAACCGGCATAGAGCATCAGGAGCGGCGCTCCGATCCACGCGTTAACGCGCGGCCATCCCGGCGCGAGGGTGCCGTGCATCGCATCGTGGCAGATGATGAATGTGCCGACGCTCAGCCAAATCTGAACCAGCGCCAGCGCAAGGGCGACCGGCAAGCTCTCCCAGGTAAGCTTGAAGACGAACATCGAGTAGAAATGAACACCGAGCCACCCGCCGCCCACTAGCGCGGCGAGCGCCAAGCCGATCATTCGCTGCGTCACTTTGTCGGGGAGGGCGTAATGCGTTGTCATGCAGGATATACGCTTGGGGAGCTCATTCGGGTGTGTATAGGGCACCCGGCGCGATCAATCCACCGACGGAAAAAAGACCTCGCGCAAGTGGTCTCCGATGCGTGCGGGGCGCAGTGTCTTGGCATCAAGGCAGCACCAGCTCGACTGCACTTCGGCCAGCACATCCTCACCGCGCTTGATCACAGTGCGATAAAAGGCGCGCGCTCCGTTGTAGCGTTCGAGCACAGTGCTCGCGATCACGTCATCTTCGAGGAAAGCCGGCTTGCGATAGGTGATCTCGTGCTTAAGCGCGACCCAAGCCTTGCTCGCCACCTCTTCAGCCGGGGCGACACGGTTCCAATGAGCCAGCACCGCATCCTGCACCCAGTTCAAGTAGCGGGCGTTGTTCACATGTCCCATGAAATCAATATCGTCGGGGACGACTTTGATCGGGAAACGGAAGGGCGCTGCGGGCAAAGTTGCTGACATGAGTGTAAGTTAGCGACATCCGCCCTAAATTTCCATTAGGAAATGCCTCCAAAACAGCAACTATCTTGCCAGTTTTGTGCGAGCGGCGCTAATCGCAGTGTCTGATCGGACCTAGAGCAGAGAATATGGCCTCAAAGCCCCGCACACTTTACGAGAAAATCTGGGATGCCCATGTCGTCGAAACGCGCGAAGACGGCACATCGCTGATCTATATCGATCGCCATCTGGTGCACGAGGTAACAAGCCCGCAGGCCTTTGAGGCTCTGCGTCTGGCGGGACGACCTGTGCGGCGCCCCGAACTCACGCTCGCGGTCCCCGATCACAACCTGCCCACGACGCCGCGTCTGAGTCGCGATGGCGCGCGGCTGCCGATCGCGGATCCGCAAAGCGCCGCGCAGCTCGCCGCGCTTGAGAAGAACGCACCCGACTTCGGCATCCGCTATATCGAGGCGACCGCCGCTGAGCAGGGGATCGTGCACGTGGTCGGCCCCGAACAGGGATTTTCGCTGCCCGGTACGACAATTGTCTGCGGCGATTCGCACACAGCCTGTCACGGCGGATTGGGCGCGCTGGCGTTCGGGATTGGCACCAGCGAGGTGGAGCATGTGCTCGCAACCCAAACGCTGTTGCTACAGCCGTCCAAAAGTATGGAAGTGCGCGTCAACGGCACGCTTCCCGCTGGCGTTGGCGCCAAAGATCTTATTCTACACATCATCGGACGCATCGGCGCGGCAGGCGGCACCGGATACGTCATCGAATATCGCGGCCCCGTCTTCGAGACGATGAGCGTGGAAGAGCGCCTTACCGTCTGCAATATGAGCATCGAGGCGGGCGCACGAGCGGGGCTGATCGCGCCCGATGACACCGTGTTTCGCTATCTCAAGGGGCGTCCCATGACCCCGAAAGGCGCAGCGTGGGATGAGGCTGTTGCGCATTGGCGCACACTCCACACCGATGAGGGCGCTGCGTTCGCAAAGTCGGTGACTATGGACGCGGCTGATATCGCACCCACCGTTACCTGGGGCACCAGCCCGGAAGATGTTGTGCCTATTACCGGAGCTGTGCCCTCACCTGATAGCTTCGCGGATGAGAGCAAACGAGCGGCTGCGGCCAAGAGCCTAGATTACATGGGTCTTACACCCGGCACCGCCATGACCGATGTTCCCGTAGAGAACATCTTCATCGGCAGTTGCACCAACAGCCGCATCGAAGACTTGCGCAGCGCCGCTGCCATCCTCAAAGGCCGGAAGAAGGCGGACAATGTGCGCTGGGCGATCGTCGTGCCGGGATCAGGTCTGGTGAAGGCGATGGCCGAAGACGAAGGGCTCGATCGGATATTCACGGACGCGGGTTTCGAGTGGCGCGAGCCTGGCTGTTCGGCGTGTCTCGGTATGAACCCGGATAAGGTCCCAGCCGGCGAACGCTGCGCCTCCACCTCAAACCGCAATTTCGTCGGCCGCCAGGGTCCCGGCGCGCGCACGCATTTGGTCTCGCCCGCCATGGCCGCCGCTGCGGCGGTGATAGGCAAGCTCGCCGATGTGCGCGAGCTTTAACCAATCGGGCTTGAAACCGGCCTCTCTCAGGCGCAAGGAGCGCTCATGACCAAAGAAACCCCCGAAGACGAAGACAAGAAATCCTCGGCCGTCGCCATCGGCGCCGCCGCTATCGGCTCTGCGGCCATCGCCGCCGCCCTGCTCTACGCCGGGCGCCGCTTTCGCAAGAAGCCCGAGGACAGCGCAATTGGCGCCGATCAAGCCAAGACGGCGCCTTCGGGCGAACCGCCGGAAACCGATTGATACAGCCAATTGAGGCCACTGCTTCACGTCACCTCTGGAACCACACCCATGGACAAGCTGACCAGCGTTGAGGGACAAGCCATCCCCTTTGGCGAGAAAAACGTCGACACCGACGTCATCATTCCAGCCAAATGGCTCAAAACCATCACCCGCGATGGCCTTGGGGAAGGCGCGTTTGAAACCGTGCGCGAGATCGAGGGAAACGTTTTTGACGATCCCGCCTATGCAGGGGCGCCCATCCTTATCGCTGGCGACAATTTCGGCTGCGGCTCGAGCCGCGAACACGCCGCCTGGGCGATGCTGGATCTGGGTATCCGAGCGGTGATCGCGCCAAGCTATTCGGACATATTCTCGGGCAACGCGGTCAAGAACGGCATCCTGCCCGTCGTCTTGCCACAAGCGGCAATCGATCGGTTGATGGACGTCGCGCGCGAAGGCTCCCCCATCACGGTTGATCTCGAGACGCAGAGCGTTACCACCCCGTATCAAGACCGTTTCTCATTCGACATCGATCCGTTCCGCAAGCGCTGCCTTATGCACGGGCTCGATGAAGTCGCGCTCACACTCGAACGCGACGCCGCAATTGGAACCTTCGAATCCCGCACACAGGGCTCGCAAGGCTGGCTGATGGCGGGAACCAACGCATAAAGGGAGAGAAACCAAATGAAAGCCATCTTAACCCACGAAGTGGGCGGACCCGAGACGCTTACTCTCGATGAGATTGAGGTGCCCTCCCCCGGAGCCGGAGAGGTTCTTGTCGCGGTCAAGGCCTGCGCGATCAACTACCCCGACACGCTCATGATCCGCGATCTCTATCAGTTCAAGCCGGAACGCCCTTATTCGCCCGGCGGCGAGCTGGCCGGTGTTGTCGAAGCGATCGGCGAAGGTGTTGAGAACTATAAGGTCGGCGACCGTGTTATGGCGGGCATGGGCAATGGGGGCCTGCGCGAAAAGGCCATCGTTCCAGCGAACCGCATGTTTCCGATCCCTGACGGCGTGCCTTCCGAAAAGGCCGCTTCGCTGCTGATGACGTATGGCACCACTATCCACGGGCTCAAGGATCGCGGTCACATCAAGGAAGGCGACGTTGTCCTGATCCTTGGCGCTGCGGGCGGCGTGGGCCTTTCCGCAGTAGAACTGGCCAAAGCCTATGGCGCGCGCGTGGTTGCGGCGGTCTCAAGCGAGGCCAAAGGCGAAGTCGCCACGCAGGCCGGTGCGGACGAAGTGGTTATCTATCCGCGTGGAGAGATGGACAAGATGGCATCGAAGGAACTGGCGAACGCGTTTAAAGCGGCGTGCGGGCCGGGCGGCGCCAACATCGTCTACGATATCGTAGGGGGCCAGTATTCCGAGCCCGCCTTGCGTTCGATCGCGTGGGAGGGCCGCTTCCTTGTCGTCGGCTTCCCCGCTGGCATCGCCAAAATGCCCCTGAACCTGACCCTGCTCAAATCCTGCGACATTTGCGGTGTCTTCTGGGGTGCCTTCACCGCCCGCGAACCCGCTAAGTTCGTAGCGCAGGTGAAAGAGCTGTTTCAGCTTATGCAGGACGGCAAGATCGATCCGCTGGTTTCGGAGACCTTCCCGCTCGAACGCGCCGGCGAGGCCATCGCCAAGCTTGAGAACCGGGAGGCGGTCGGCAAGCTGGTTGTGACGATAGATTGAGGGGCGCAGAAGGTCAGGATAGGCTTGCCGCCGTGCGCGCCCCGGCCTATTTCGCATCCCGCATCATTTCTCGGAGGGATCAATGACCGACTTCAGCGACCGCGAGCGCGCGGAAGAAGCCAAATTCGCGATGGATGGCGAAACCGCCTTCAAGATCGCTGCGCGCCGCAATCGGCTGTTGGGCGAATGGGCAGCGGGCCTTATGAGCCTCACCGAAGAGGAAACCGACGCGTATAAGAAATCCGTCGTGCAAGCGGATTTCGAAGAGGCGGGCGACGAAGACGTGGTTCGCAAGCTCTTGGGCGACCTGACCTCGGCCGGGACCAACGTCACCGAAGCCGATATCCGCTCTAAGCTTGACGAAATGGCGGTCGAGGCCAAGCGTCAACTTATGAGCGAAAGCTGATCGGGCCACAAAACCGCGGAGAGTTGCCATGCCGATGAAAGGCGAAGACATCATTGCGGCAATCGAGGCGGAGCTGCCCGGTGCCCAGGTTGAGCTGACCGATCTTGCAGGTGACGACGACCATTGGGCCGCGCGCGTGAGCGCTCCGCAATTTGCAGGCAAGTCCCGCGTGGCGCAGCACAAGATGGTCTACGCGGCGGTTGGCGACAAGATGGGCGGCGAACTGCACGCCTTGCAAGTGACCACACTGGTGCCCAAGTAAGCGCTCAAGCGGCTCTGTCCGTATCCTTTGACCCAGCGAAAGAAGGCCGAAAATCCATGGCTGACATCAACGAACGCATTTCCACCCTTGTCGGCGAGAACGACGTAGTCTTGTTTATGAAGGGCACTCCGCTTTTCCCGCAATGCGGCTTTTCGAGCCGGGCTGTTGCCATTCTCGATCACGTTGGCGTCGGCTATGAAAGCGTCGATGTTCTGCAGGACATGGAAATCCGCCAGGGCATCAAGACCTTTTCCGACTGGCCCACGATCCCGCAACTCTATGTGAAGGGCGAGTTCGTCGGCGGCAGCGACATTATGATGGAAATGTTTGAAGCGGGCGAATTGAAGCAGCTCATGGACGATAGCGGGATCGCCGCTCAGGCCTGAACCCATCTCTTGAGGCGCCCGCCGAGGCGCCATCGGCGCAAAGCACCGGCAAAAGAAAAGCCGCTTTGGGTGACCAAACCCAAAGCGGCTTTCTTTAGCACGGAGAGGCAAGACCAGAGACCAGAAAGATCTCACCTCATTTGAAGACCACTGGGTCTGCTCAGTAGAATGCACCACACGTGCCAAACTCAGTGTTCGTTTATTTGCCAGTGGGTTACGTGTATAATGAACGGGCCGCCTTATCTTAAGTGTAAAACGTTCCGACACAATGCACCGGGAAAAGCCCTAACGGCCGGTTAACGAAATTGCAGCGACGATCGATAGCGCGCTTGGCAAGACTGCACCGCCCCGCCATCTAGGCGCCATGAACGATTCCTCCGAAGATCCGTCCACCCAGCCCTTGCCCGAGGGCGTTCCCGCCGCCACGATTATCATCTACCGCGCCGATCCCAATGACGGCGCTCCGCAAGTGCTCATGACGGTGCGTTCGCGCAGCATGGCCTTTGCCGGCGGAATGGCTGTCTTTCCCGGAGGCCGGGTCGATCCGGCCGACTTCGACCTGGCTGAGAGCGTTGCCGCAGCAGCGGGTGTTGCGCGCGATGAGGCCGCGCACCAGATCGCGGCCATCCGTGAGACACTGGAAGAGACCGGCCTCGCGCTGGGACTACGCGGCGCGTTAACAGCCGACACCGCCCGCGCGGCCCGCGCGATGCTGGAGGAGACCAAAGCTCTGGCCCCGGTCCTTGAAGCGTTTGCCTGGGAGCTCGATCTGGACCAGATCGTGCCCTTTGCTCGCTGGTTTCCCAAGAACGAAAACCTTAGCCGGGTTTACGATACTCGCTTCTACCTGGCGGACTTGGGAACGGGCGCGGTCGAGGTCTCGGTCGACAATTCGGAGAACACCAAGCTTTTCTGGACCAGTCCGCAAGACGCGCTCGACGCAGCGGAGACAGGCGAGATCAAACTGATCTTTCCGACCCGGCGCAATCTGGAGCGTCTCGCCTTGTTTGCCAGTTTCGCCGAAGCGCGCGCGCAAGCCGAAGCCATCCCGGTCAAAACCATCATCCCCAAAGTCGATGAGAGCACGGGCAAGCCGATGCTCACAATTATGAAGGATGCCGGTTACCCGATCACCGCAGAGCTTCTCGACACGGTCGCGCGCGGATAGGCCTTAGGCCTAGCGTCGACCGATATACTCTCGGCGGTTTGGCTCAAAATTCACCACTCGATAACCGCGTTCAGCCATTTCCTTACGATAGTCGTACTTCGCATCGGCGATCTCGCGGCGGTATTCCTCCTTTGCATCGATCCGGTCTTCGTAGTCGGTCGCGCGATTGAGATCGCTGCGCAGTTCGCGTTTCGCTTCGCTGAGATCGGTCTTGTAATCGACCCACCAGGGATTGCTGTCGTTGTTGGGGGAGACGCGTGTGCCGCGTTGGCCGTCGACGATGATTGCCGGATGGTGCGCGCTTGCGATGACGGGGGTTGCGATCGCGGTGAGAGCGGCGAGCGAGGCGAAAACAGTGCGCATGGGGTCCAATCTCCGAGTGTGCGGTTGAGCTAGCGACTACACTTGTCATCCTAACCTGAACCGGAGCAGAATGGACGATCGCGCGTCGATCTCTCGTGTTGCAAGAGAGCCACGCCTTTGCCGACAAGCGGACGGTTCAAGCGCTGCGCGAGCCCAAACTCACTTGCCTTTGAAATCCGGCGCGCGCTTTTCAAGGAACGCGTTCACGGCCTCGCTGTGATCGTCTGACGTTCGAGCGAGCATGAATTGATCCCGATCCATGAAACTTGTGGCAAACCCAAGCGGCTGCGCGCAGGCGTCGATCGCTTCCTTCGCCATGCGGGCCGCAAGCGGAGGGAGAAAGGCATACTGCGCAGCCAGATCACGCGCGCGTTCCAGCGCCTCGCCCGGCCGCGCCACACGGTCGGCAAGGCCCCACTGGAGCGCTTCATCCGCTTCGATTTTGCGACCAAGCACGATCAGTTCTTTGGCTCTGGAAGGGCCGATAAGCGCGACCAATCGCGGCACGGAACGCCAGCTCATATTCAGGCCAAGAGGCACCTCAGGAAGGCGCATATGCGCGTTGCTCACGATCACACGATGATCGCAGGCAGCCGCCAGCGCCAGGCCGCCCCCAAGGCAAAACCCTTCGATCGCAGTGATCGTCATCGGCTCCAGCGCGGCCCACGCGTCGCACATTTCAGGGCCGAGACGCAGCGCGTTTCGCTGCTCGACGACTCCCATCGCATCGCGCGCCCTCAATTCAGGATCAGTAAGATCCGCGCCAGCGGAAAAAACAGCGGCTCCGGAAAGAGTGATGGCCCTTATAGACGTGTCATCGCGCAGCGCATGCGCAGCAGACTTCAGCTCTCGCATCGCTTCAATCGAGAGCGCGTTGAGCCGATCTTTCCGGTCAAAGGTAACCTCGGCCAAGCCCCCAGCGCGCGCTATCACGACGTGGTTCCCGACCCGTTCGACCTTGGCTTCCTGGACCATGGATGTCCTACCCTCTTGCCTTCAACCTGAATCTTGCGCTTTGAGTTCAGCGGTTTTCAAAGGGAAGATCAAGGAGCGCGTGGCGCGTAGGGGACGACCAAGTCCGAACCAAACAACGATCAGGGTGCCTCACCTAAACAACGAGAAAATGGCGCGCCCTGTAGGACTCGAACCTACTACCTCAAGATTAGAAGTCTCGCGCTCTATC
>CALCCG010000158.1 GCA_937899785.1 uncultured Erythrobacter sp.
CCTTTGACCGGATACTGACTGAGGCGCGCGGCTTCTTCAACGTGCACCGCGCCGAAGGCACGCCTCCGGGCGGCATCCATATCGAGATGACCGGCCAGGACGTGACCGAATGCGTTGGCGGCGCGGTAGCGATCACCGACGACGCTCTTGGCGATCGCTACCACACGCATTGCGATCCGCGTTTGAACGCCGCGCAGTCGCTCGAGCTCGCCTTCCTGCTGGCCGAGATGCTCAACGATGCGGCGCTCGAAAAGCAGGCGGACGCCGCATAGGCGAATTGCTTCGAGGCAGAACTAGGTAAAGTCCCTAGGGCCGCCTTGTGGCTCTTTGACAGGTGTGCGTCCTATTCCACACGGGATGGTGACGCGCTTGGCCTTCGCAGTGGAAGAAGCGGCTTTTGCCGCTCTGTCTGTTGTCGGACAGCCTTCGATGGCGGCCGGACCTGTTGAGCCCTTTAGCGGCGGCATCCCCCTTGCAGTGATCGCGTCGGCGCTCGCTTTGGTGGCGTTGGTGTCGGTCGGAGGTGTTGTCGTCGCCCGGCGTGACGCGCGCGATGCCAGTCGGCTGGCGCGCCAGCGCGGCCGCGCGATGAACGAACTGCTGCGCACGGTCCGTATGGCGGAGAGCATCGCGGAGCTGGGCGTGTGGCAATACGATCCGACAACAGGCGAACAACAATGGTCCGACGGCATGCGGCGCCTCTTCGGTATCGAGCACGACGATGAATTCGTGGCAGGGGATGCGGAAACGCTGCTCTACGCCAACGACATTGATTTGATCGCGCACGTGACGCGCCAGGCCAGCGAACGCAGTCCTTTTACCTTGCGCTACGATATCCACGGCTATGATGGTGTGCCGCGCTCGATCAGCGTGCAGGCGTGCAATCTGTTTGGTCAGGCGGGCAAGGTTGTGCGCATCATAGCGGTGGTGCGCGACGTGACCGACCAGATCAGCCGCGAGCGCGCGTTGGAGGATTCGCGCCAGGCCGCTGAATTGGAAGCGCACGCGGCGCGCGAGTTGGCGGAAACCGATCCCTTAACCGGCCTCGCGAACCGCCGCCGGGTGATGAAAGAACTCGACCGCCTTATCATTGATGCGCGCGATCTCGGGCGTCCGCTCGTGCTCGTCGTCTTCGATATCGACCGCTTCAAGATTGTGAATGACACACACGGTCATCTCGAAGGGGATAGGATGCTGCAGAGTGTCGCCCGCATCGCAGTCGACCACACACGCCAGGGCGATATGATTGGGCGCGTGGGTGGTGAAGAGTTCGTATGGATTATCCCTGAGGTCAATCAGCTTCTCGCCGAACAGATGGCGGAGCGCTTGCGACAGGCGATCGCCCAAGGTTCCGCGATTGGCGCTGTGCCCAACGTGACGATCAGTGTGGGCCTTGCGCAATTGCGCAAGGCGGACACGTCGCTGACCCTGTTTAGCCGAGCGGACAACGCGCGATATGACGCAAAGGAGGGTGGGCGCAATTTGGTGAAACTGGCGGCATAAGAGCCCACCTTTCTTGTTCGACTAGGTCTGCATGTAAGTGTGAGTTTACACCCGTATCTGACAAACTGTTTTGAATTAGAGCGCTGATACGCCTTTCTTTTGTCATCTTCATAGGCCATGTCCCGGCTCATGACAGCCATTTCGGGAGGCCTTCTTGCCGGCTAGCGATTTCGCGCCGCTCTCGACCGCGTCCCATGCGGCGCTTGCTGATCGCTTTGCCACGACCCGCGCGTTAAGCGAGGCTTTGGTAGAGCCGCTCAGCGATGCGGACGCCACGATACAATCGATGGAAGACGCAAGCCCCGCCAAATGGCATCTCGCGCACACGACGTGGTTCTGGGAAACCTTCCTGCTGCGCGATCACGGGCCCGGATATCGGCGTTTTGATGAGGGCTATCCCTATCTTTTTAATTCCTATTACGAGGCCGAGGGCGCGCGCCATGCTCGCGCGGCTCGTGGTATGCTGTCTCGCCCCAGCTTGTCCGACATTCTCGACTGGAGAGCGCATGTTGACGCGGCGATGCAAAGCCTTCTGCGTAAGCCAGAGCTTGCCCCACTGATCGAGCTTGGTGTCGCGCATGAACAGCAACATATTGAACTGCTGCTGACCGATATCAAGCACGCCTTGTTTCAGAACCCAATCGGCCCGGCCATGTGGGCTGACGGATCTGCCTCTTTGGCACCTGAACGAGGGCTTGGATGGCATTCGCATCCCGGTGGGATCGCGAAGATCGGGCATGAGGGCGAGAGCTTTGCCTTTGACAACGAAGGCCCCGCGCACCGCGTCCTTATTGAGCCCTTTGCGCTGGCAGACCGGCTGGGCACAAACGCCGAATGGGAT
Source organism: uncultured Erythrobacter sp. (assembly GCA_937899785.1). Lineage (GTDB taxonomy): Bacteria > Pseudomonadota > Alphaproteobacteria > Sphingomonadales > Sphingomonadaceae > Erythrobacter. Next base: position 2,345 of record CALCCG010000158.1, read on the forward strand.
GAGTTCATCGCAGATGCGGGCTACTCCACGCCCAG
>CALCCG010000159.1 GCA_937899785.1 uncultured Erythrobacter sp.
ATGGACCAGCACGGCGGGCGCTTCTTCGCCGCCCTCGGTTTCCACCGCAAAGGCCGCGATGTCGCCGTGGTTGAAGCCCGGCAGCTGCTCGACCGCCCACTCGATATCTTGCGGCCAGTGGTTCTTGCCGTTGATAATGATCATGTCCTTGGCTCGTCCGACAATGCACAGGTAGCCATCGGCCATGTACCCCATGTCGCCCGTGTCTAGCCAGCCATCGACAAGGCAGTCTTCTGTCGCCTCGGCGTTGCGGAAATAGGAATGCATGACGCTAGGGCCTGAGCACCAGACCTTGCCGATCTGGTGGTCGCCGCGCGGATCGCCCATCTCTCCGCGAATTTCGACCTTCATGTCGGGCAGCGGCTTGCCGCAATTGACGATTGCGCGGTAGCGGGCCGGGCGCGAGATATCGCGCGGCGTGCCTGACAAGCGCTCTTCCTCGACCAGTTCGACCCGAATGCCTTCGCCCGGTGGCATAACGGTCACCGCCAGCACCGCCTCAGCCAGACCGTAAGAGGGCGTGAACGCCGACGCCTTGAAGCCTGCATCGCTGAACGCGTTGACGAAGCTTTGCATCACGTCCGGGCGGATCATGTCCGCGCCGTTGCCCGCGATCCGCCAGCGCGAAAGGTCAAAGCGTTCCGCCACGTTCGTTTGGCTGGAAATGCGCCGCGCGCAGATGTCATAGCCAAAGGTCGGCGAATAGGAGGCGGTGTTGCCCGGATTGCGGCTGATCATGTCGAGCCACGCCAGAGGCCGGCGGGCGAACGCGTCAGGCTTTAGCAGATCGACCGAAAACTGGTTCGCGATAAGCGACAGGAAACAGCCGACAAGGCCCATATCGTGATACCACGGCAGCCAGCTGACGCAGCGATCCCCGGTGTCCAGCTCCATCGAGACGGCGTGACCATACAGGTTGTGCAGCAGGCTTTCATGGGTAACCGCGACGCCTTGCGGAAAGCGGGTCGAACCCGACGAATATTGCAAATAGCAGCTATCTTGCGAGTCGACCTCGCGCAGGTCGCAGTCGGGCGCAGCCCGCTTTTCGAAATCCTGCCAACTCTCACCCTCGCACCCCTGCCGCTTGGCGGCTTCGGCGGCCATGGCGCCGATTTCCTCGGGGTAAATAAGGATCTTTGGGTCTGAACTTTGCAGTTGAACCGACAGCTGATCAATATAGCTTTCCTTCCCGCCAAAGCTGGTGGGCAAGGGGAGCGGCACCGGCCAAGCCCCAGCGTACACGCAAGCGCAAAACAGCGAGGCAAACTCAGGACCGGTTTCCGCGATCAGCGCGACCCGATCTTGTTTTTCGATCCCTGAAGCGATGAGCCGCCGGGCCATGACAAGCGCGTCTTCGCGCATCTCGCTGTAAGGGTAGACCTGTTCGAGTTGTCCACGCATATCGTGGAAATTGAGGCCCTTTTTGCTCCTCGCGGCGTAATCAACCGCCTCGTTAAAGGTCGAAAATTGCGCGCGAACTCGCGGTAGGTCGCAGTCATTCGGAGTTGGCGTCAACGGGGGCGTCAATGCAGCGTCTCTCATATTATCTAGCGAAACCCGTACCTTGCGCCAGATTTTCAACCGACGCTATTGTATCCCAAGCACCCTGGCGGCTAACACCAAAGCGATCCAACTTTTCCCATTTGATAAGGACTGTGGCACGAATAAGGCGAAATGGTGTCAGACGAAAGCAAAACGTCACCAATCGGTAGCGCAGAGCCGTCCCACACGGAGCGGCCCAAACGCGCTCGCAAGCCCAAGAAGAACGCGCCGCTCGATGAGACGTCTTTGCGCGATTTGGCGCTCGCCTATGTGGCTCGGTTTGCGACGACCGCGGCCAAGCTCGAGGGATATCTGGCGCGCAAGTTGCGCGAAAGGGGCGTGGCCGAAGACGATGATGGGCGGGTGCGCGAATTGGATGTTGCAGGGCTTGTCTCGCGCCTGATTGAGCTGGGATATGTTGATGACGACGCCTATGCGCGAAGCCGGTCACGCGATCTCACCCAACGCGGATACGGCAAACGGCGGGTCGAACAGGCGCTTTGGGCGGCTGGCGTTGAAGAGCAGGCGCGCAGCGATCACGCACCTAGCGAAGGCGCCGGACGCCGAGCGGCGATGTTGCTTGCGAAGAAGCGCCGATTTGGCCCGTTTCGTCATGGCGATCCAATTGATGATGAAGACCGTGAGGCAGCGCGCAAAAGGAGCGAGAAACAGACCGCCGCGATGCTGAGAGCCGGGCACATCTTTGACCACGTCCGGTTCATCCTCGAGGCTACAGAGCCCGAGGCGATCGAGGATTGGGTGATCGAGGCCGAAGATGAAGAAGACGAACGCAATGGCTGGTGACCGGCACGGAGGGCTCTTGCGCGTCTTTGCTTTGGCTTTGGGCGCGTTGGTGGCGGCTTGTTCAGGCGGTGAGGGCGCCGGGGACGCAGCCAATCCTCAGGCGGCAGTTGAGACGCGCGCAAGCGAAAGGCACCCCACTTCTGGCCTTGAAATAGCGGAGGTCGTGGTGGTCAGCGGCGAAACGCGCCACGCCTTCCAAACCGAGATGGCGATCACGCAAGACCAGCAAGCGCGCGGCCACGTCTCACTAGGAACAAAAAGGCGACAGCGTAGGAAAGGGGGAAGAACCCGAAGAGAAAACAGAACAGA
>CALCCG010000160.1 GCA_937899785.1 uncultured Erythrobacter sp.
ATCACTCTCAGTCCAAAATAAGAACCCCCAACACGCTTCTGTCCAACCAGCATAGGTTTTGCAGCCAACTGTGAGATCAAGACTCTGCAAGAGGCCGCACCGCAGTATCCGAAACAAGGCTCAGTTCGCAAAAGTTCTCGGTCAAAGCACTACTCTTTCGATCTTAAGGCTCTCTTAGGTGCGCATGGCGATATCGGAGCGCCATGCAAGTTCTTTGCCCTTTGTGTCGCCGCGCTTGCTTTGGGGTCGTGCTTCTCTGGCCCTAGTGGCTATCCGGGAGACGCTTTGTTTCGCATCGCCGAAGATATCACGACCATCGCATCGGACGAGAATCAGGGCTGGGACACGGGCTCGAAGGGCCATCTTAAAGCAGCGAACTACGTTGCTAAACAGCTGTGCGCCAATGGCGTCGAAGCAGCTACAATGGAACCGGTGCCGCCGCGCGAGTTTTCGCGCGATTGGCCATCCGATTGGACGACAGGCGGCTTTCTCTCGAGCCCATTGCGGAGTTTTTCATTGGCACGCCCCCGGTCGCAAGATCTTGCGCCATTGAGCGTGAAGCGGTTTTCGTGGAATATGGTCCAGACGCGCCGGAACACGGCGTGGACGAGCTTGGCACGCGTGATCTGAACTGGAAGATAACCGTGGTCATGAGCGGTACGCAAACCGGCTTGACACCTGCGATTGCAGCGCACTTGGAAGCGGGAAAGCTTGGGCGGCTGTCGCGAACCGGCGCTATCCGGTATCTTCGCGTTGACACGTAAACCGGCGAGCGCCGACTCTTATACGAAAGACTGAAACGTGCGCGGGACTTTGCCAGCATGGCCCGGACCAACAAGGCAAGCGAAGCGCAATCGCCTTCGGATTGATCGCATGCTCGGCCACGCTTGGCCCGCACCGTTGGATCAGCTCTTCGAAGGCTCGCACAATTCCTACGCGCAGCTGGGGCGGATGGCGGATGATGGGGCGCGGCACTGGTCGGCCTGTTCCCCGTCAGCGCCTTTGACAGAGTTTACCGGTTAAAGTCTAGAAGAGCTTTGGTTCTCGCCGTAGTGACGAAGGAATGAAGACGAGAACCAAAAGGCTTAAGCCGAAGCAGCCCGCTGAGCAGGTTGTTAAGGACATGCGCCATCGCACGCGGCGGCACTTCTCAGCAGAAGCCAAGATCAGGATCGTTTTGGAGGGCCTGCGCGCTGATGATAGCATCGTTGAGTTGTGCCGACGTGCTGCATAGATCACGCTTGCTCAGCGGCAACGGCCCGAGCTACATGGCTGAAGAGCTGGCTGACTATCTCGGCAAGAACGACATGGATCATGTGCGCGGCGCGCCCTTCCATCCGCAGACACAGTGCAAGATCGAGCGCTGGCATCAGACGCTCAAGAACCGTATTCTGCTAGAGAACTACTTCTTACCTGGCGACTTGGAACGCCAGATCGAGGCGTTCGTCGAGCATTACAACCACCAGCGCTATCACGAGAGCGTCGACAACGTCGCATCTGCCGACGCCTACTTCGGTAGAGCTCACGCCATCATCAAACAAAAGATGCTAAAATATCGACGCTTGCTTCACCGCAAGCTCGCTGCGTAAACTGAGACCAACAAACGAGGACTATCCTCCAAACGATCAACCCTAAGTCTGTGCCAACTTCCTGACGACGAACACGCATTTATTGGTTACGAGAATGCGGCCAAAATTGATGGACTAAGTTGGCTATCATCGTCCTTAGCAGCCAGGTCAGCGACCAATCCCCCAGAACCCGCGATCATGGTAATCAGTTATCGGAAATGAGGCAATTCTAGGCAAAGTGGTTGTGTCGCCCATCCGAGCGCGCGCAACTCACCATTATTGCCACGCTCTCATCAATATCACTCTGCAACGCGCTCGCTACCAAAGTCTATGAGGAATACGAATTGGGACCAAGGCCAAAGGACACTGATTGAATTATCGCCTGTTCGAGCGTCTCACCGCCCGGCAACACTTTACTAGAAAGGGCACGTTTTAATATCCTTTCAGCCGCCTCGGCGTTGTGGTTGGCGTTTGCGATCAAAATACCAGCTAAAGCCGAGGAGAAACTTGATCGATCAAGCCGCATCGCGATCTCGGCCTTACGCTTGCCTTCCTCGATATCACCGCCGAGCACATCCATAACCGCAAGCGAGCCGTGCGCTTCTGAGAATGTGTCGTCGGTGTCCAATGCCTTTCTAAACCGCTCTTTGGCGGCCTCGCCATCGCCAGCGAGAAGGTGAGCCCAACCAGCAGCGATCCAAGAACCAAGATGATCCGAAAACTGTTGAGCGCCTTTATCGATCGCGGACGCCGCGCTAGAGTAGTCTTGGCGAGCGAGCGAGACGAGGCCTCTGCCAATCTCAGCGCGCGGGCTTTTGTGCCCATTCGCCAAGGCTTGTTCAAACAGCGCCTCGGCTTCGTCGAGCTTATGCTCGCCGAGTTCAAGCGCGCCCAGAGTGGTCAAAGCATCAGGATGTCTCCCCCCTTTTAGCGCAGCATCCTTTGCGAGATCAGGCCGATCAATGTCCATCGCCAACACCGACACAGATGCATGGAGCGGCGCGTAGTCGGGATGTTTGGCAATGTATCGATCCATTTTAGCTTCCGCCTCTTCAAATCGGCCAAGCTCATGAGAGATTTGCACGTCGAGCATGGCCGCCTGGGCTAGCTTGTCCGTAAGGCTTAGAGTGATCAGCTCAGCGCTGCTCTCGAAGTCACCTGATAGCGCAAAGCTCCAAGCTACATTAAAGATCAGCCCTTCATCATCGGGATTGTCTTGTTGCGCGACATCAAACCAACGGCGCGCGGTCTGCTGATCTCCAGCTCTCATCGCTGCAATACCCGCAAGATTAGCCATCTGCCCAGCCAAGGGCTCAACCTCATCTAGGCGCTCAAGAGTCTCTTGAGCTAGCCTGCATTGATCGGCCGCCAGCGCAGCCTGTGCCACATCCGCCAGAAGCGCCGGGTTTTCAGGGTCGGATTCGAGAAATTGGATCAAGGTCTTGAGCTGATCGGTTGGCTGATCGTTCATGCTTCCGGTTCTACCTTTCGATGACCTATGCCGCGTCTTGTTCGGGAAGCTTCACGATTCCAAAACTGCTTAGCGAAGTCCGCAAGGGAATCTCATCCACGGAGATCACCGACAAGTGGGGCATCGTGCGCTGCGCCAAACGGACCATAGCTCTGCGAATGGGGCCCGCGCAAAGCAGCACCGGATTTCGCCCCTGGCGCACCATGTTATCAACCAACGGTGCGAGCGACTGAAGGAGCTGCGCAGCCAAACGCGGATCGGCTGAAATGAGGTTCTCAGACTGCCCGCTGCCGAGATGCGAAATTATCCGATTCTCGACACGCGGATCAAGGCTGAGCACCGACAGATCGCTGTTCTGCCCGCGTAAGGATGAGCAAATGGACACCGCGAGATGCTCGCGCAGTTTTTCGCTAAGCGCGACCGGATCTTTTTCCTGTCGGCCAATATCGACAAGCGTTTCGAGGATTAGATCAATATTCGCTATCGACACTCGTTCCTGAAGGAGATTTTGTAGAACTCTCTGCACGTCAGAAGCGGTCACGACATTTGGCACCAATTCCTCAATCAGACCAGGCTGACGTTCCCGCACTTGATCGAGAAGTTCGACTGTGGCCGCGCGAGTAAGCAAAGCCGATATTTCCGATTTCACCACTTCGCTAAGATGCGCTGTAAGCGCCACTTCAGGCTCGACCACAGTGTAGCCCGATTGCCGCGCGGAGGCTGCGCTTTCAGGATTTATCCAAATTCCTTCTAGTCCATAGGCCGGTTCCTTTCCCGGTATTCCATCAATCGCCTTGGCTTCGGCGTTTTGCTTCAGCGCAAAGACCTTGTCTGGGTGCACCAAACCTTTTCCGTAGGCGTCACCAAATATAGCAATTTCATAATCAAGCCCGCCCAGATCGCTGTTGGCCAAAATCGTGACTTTGGGATGTGCAAACCCAAAAGTGTGCTCGATGGATTCGCGCTGCTTGCTTATGCGATCAAGAAGAAGCGCCTGCTTGTCCTCCCACGCCTTCATCAGTTCCGAGCCCAAACGCAGTTCGATACAGGCCATACCCTTTACCGAAAGCGTCTGATCCTCTTTCTTAGATTCGTTTTCTTGGGGTCCGATCTCTACGGCTTTTTCGCGGATGCGTAGCCAAGCGAAGAAAGCAACTGCCCCAACAAGTACGATGGGCCATTTGGGCATGCCGGGTAGCAGCAGCATAAAGACGAGGATAGCGGCCACGATCAGGGGGATGCGCGGTACTGAAGCCAACTGATTGAATATCTCGGTGCTTAACTGTCGGTCCGCCGCAGAGCGCGTCACGATGATACCCGTAGCCACGGCTATTATAAGCGCGGGCAGCTGGGTCGCGATGCCATCTCCTATCGTGAGCAGTGTAAAGCGCTGCATGGCCTCGGGCCATGACATCCCCATCTGGGCAACACCGACGATTAAGCCAGCGATGATGTCAACAAGGACAATGATGACGCCTGCGATTGCATCGCCCTTCACGAATTTGCTTGCGCCATCCATCGCGCCATAGAAATTCGCTTGTCTTTCGAGCTCTTCGCGCCGCTTTTTCGCTTCATCCTGGCTTATCAGCCCCAAGTTCAAGTCGGCATCGATGCTCATCTGCTGGCCAGGCATCGAATCCAGCGTAAATCGCGCTGCGACCTCTGAAACGCGTTGCGCCCCACTTGTTACAACCACGTACTGAACAACGACAAGAATAACGAAGACGACAAGCCCGATAACGAAGTTTCCCTGAACGGCGTAAGACCCAATTGAGTCGATCACCTCTCCCGCATCGGCACCCGTCAGAATGAGGCGCGTCGCCGCGACATTAAGAGAGAGCCTGAAAAGGGTCGCAACCAAGAGGAGCGATGGGAACGTCGAAAATTCAACCGGCTTGTCGACATAGAAAGTGAGCAAGAGGATTGTGAAGGCGAATCCAAAGTTCACGATGATCGCGAAGTCCAGCAGAGCCGGAGGAATTGGCGAAAACAGGATGACTAAAATGGCCAAAGTGCCAACAACAAGCGCTAGATCCTTGTTGTTGGCAAACGCTTTTCCGATCATGGTACGCTCTCATGACTCGTTTGGCCAACATCAAGCGCACTCGTCACGAGCTTGCGATAGTGCCAGGCAACCCTTCGGTAGTGCTGAGCCGGTATTTCCAGCCCCACGCTGCAAACCGCGTAGAGCTCCCTTGCAAGCGGCGGATTGGAAACAATAGGTACGCTGTGCAGATTAGCCTTACGTTTGATCAACAGCGCGAGGTGATTGCGCCCCATCGCGCGCACCTTGGGTGCGTTGTCGATGTCGGGGCGATATGCCAACACCACCGCATAGTGTTCAGGATTGACGATCACCATATCGGAGCCGGGCACTTGGCCAAGGCTTTCCGACTGCTGCCGCATTTGCTGGTGCAAGTCTTTGCGTTTTTGCTTCATTCGCGGCTCGCCTTCGCGATCCTTGATCTCTCGAGTGAGTTCGCGCCGGCTCATACGCATTTGTTTTCGAAATTCCCCGCGCACGATGATCTGATCAATCCCAGCAAAGATCAAAGACAAACCAATAAATACATAGAGCAGCCATTGCGCCGATTCCTTCATCGCCAAAGCGAGCGAGCTGGCGCTGACCAAACCGATCCCAAAGTAAGCGATGGCCGCGCTCACAACGAACCATGCGGCAGCGCAGTAGGCTGTGAACTTTACAAGATTCTTGAGAGTCTCTTTAACCGTCTTAAGATTGAAAAGCCGCTTGAGACCCTGGGCTGGGTTTAGCCTTTTGAAGTCAGGTTTGAGCGGATGCGTTGTGAAAATTAGGCCTCGCAATTGCAGTAAGTTCAGGGTGATAAGCATGGTGGCAACTATGCAACCAAAGACAATCAACGGCTGAAACAGCGACCAGTACACAAACCTAATGAGGGATACAGCTTCGTTCGCGTCGCCACGCCCATCGACACCAGAGACAAAGGTATGCCGCATCACCGCTGCGACCTGCACAACAAAGTGTTGCCCTGATAGGATAGCGGCGGCAGCCAGCGCCATCAGACTGGCGGCAAAACCAAGATCCATCCCGCGCGCCACCTGGCCCTTTTCCCGCGCTTTCTTTAGCTTAAACGGGGTAGGTTCCTCCGTCTTGTTCTGCTCCTCGCCTTGCTCGCTCATGCAGCGAACTTCCAAAAGTCGGCGGGTCCAGTCACCGCGAGCCGAATCAGGCGCAGATACGGGCCTAGCGCAAGGGTCATGCAAATGGGGAGCGTAACGAGCATAATCATCGCCTTCACCTGAAAACCAAGCAGCAAAACGTTCATCTGAGGCAACGTCCGGCTGAGAATGGCGATCACGAGATCGGCTAGGAAAATAGCCAGCATCGACACGCCCACCAGACCAATCGCCAGCAAGAAGAGCGTGGAGACAAACCGCGCCACCGCCGGCAGATCGGCGCCAAGCAGCGTGTATCCGATTGGCAGAGCGTCAAAAGATGCGGCCCATAGCGCTATCAGGTCGTATTGAGCTCCAACGCTGAAGAAGATCGCAGCAGCGCCATAAGACAGTATCGTACCCGCTAGAGGGGTCTGCGCATTCGTTGTTGGGTCCGCCAACATAGCAAGTCCGAAGCCGGCTTGAATATCCACTGCGCGCCCGGCCCAAAGGATAGCCGCGAAGGCGAGCTGAAGGCCCAACGCAATTCCCACGCCGACCAGTAGCTCACTGATCAGCAAAGCGACGAATGGCCCGGCAACAGCCGCTTGAACAGTCAACTCCTGCCGCGCGGAGACGAGCCACACTGAAAGGCCAATGGCAAGAAGAACGCGCACGATCACAGGCACACGCAACAAGGTAAAGGGAGGAGCAAAAGCAAGACTAGGCCCCAGCCTAAGGGTGACCAACAGAACCGCCAAAACTGCGTCCGTCACGCTATTCATCGTTCATTCGCTGCTTATTGGCCCAGCTGAGGTATGAGCAGATAAAGTTCATTTGCGAAGCCGACCAATTGCGCAACCATCCATGGACCCAAAACGATCAACGTCAGACCCGCCACCATAATCTTGGGGACATAGGACAAGGTAATTTCTTGTATCTGGGTCGCGACTTGGAAGACCGACACAGTAAGCCCAACGACCAATGTCGCCAGCATTACAGGTCCAGCAACTAACGCCGCCGACCACAGCATACCGGTCAACAAGTCCAGCGCATTTTCTGGCGACATAAGTAACCCCTGTCCCTTCGCTTCCAGAGAGATAAAAAAGCGGACTCCAAATCAACTAGAAGATCAGAAAAATTATGGATAAACCTGTGGAAATCTCAAAAATCATAGCCGCTCTTTAGAATAGATTTGTATTTTTGGATGTCGAAAATCACAGATTCTCCACTTAAATCGTGACATTTCTGTGTCATTTTGAGACACAGCGTTAAATCTCTCAGCCTTGAGTCATCGTCGCTTAAAGCAGATCAACCTGCAAAATACTGATTTATAGAGAATCATTCACTCCAAAATGCAATTGCCTGCTTCAAAATTGCCAATAGCCAAATCTTTCAACAAATTTATCCACAGCATAAATTCGCGAGTCCTCCCATCCGAACGCAAGGTAATCCGCCAACTTCAAGCGATCTATTTTATTATCACTTTGCTTTTTGGGATCAGAAAATCCTCAAATTTTCCGATTTTTTTATCCCGGGTTCTTGACCTGAAAATGTGTTCCCTCTCTTTTTATGAAAGTATCGCAGACGGGGTCACAATAATGGGATTGCTAGAAGTAGCGGCCGCCACCATGAAGAATGGTGAGCGACAGATGGAAGTCGCGGCACAAAACGCGACTAACGCTGAGACACCAGGCTATAAGGCGCAGGTTGCCTTTAATGAATTGCGCGATGAAGCGGTTAGTGTTGATCAACGGCCATCAGCGCCAAAGACAGCGGTTCATACCGCTTTTGCGCAAGGCACTATCTTTCCCACCGGGAACACGTTGGATCTTGCGATCAACGGCTCCGGGTTCTTCCTTGTTCGCAATGGTGATCAATATGCGCTGACGCGTGCTGGCTCATTTGGCATTACAAGCGATGGAACACTGGCGGATCCGCAAGGAAGAACGTTACAACTGGTAACCGGTGGAGACGCCACGACCTCCACATACGCGTTGGAAGTTCTTGCGGATGGCACGATGCTTGATGGGACATCCATAATGGGCACCATCGGCCTTTTCGAAGCGCCCCATGACGAGCTTGATCGCAGTCTCTCTCAAACGGAAATGGAAGCGCTTGAACAGGCTGACGGATCGGAAATCCAGCAGGCCATGCTTGAGCGATCAAATGTCATGCTGTCCAACGAGATGGTCGAACTCATGAAGGCGCAGCGCCAGGTGGAAAGCGGGGCGCAGCTCATCCGCACCTACGATCAACTTCTCGATCGTGCCATCAACACCTTTGGACGGAGTTCATAATGAACGGAGCCTATGAAGTGGGCGCGGTTGCGCTGAGAGCGCAGCAGCGCGCGCTCGAAACCCACGCAAACAACGTGGCCAACATCAACACGCCCGGGTTTAAACGCTCGGAAGTCCAGTTCTCTGAGATTGTGTCCGCAAGGCTGGATCCAATTACTGAAAATGAACGCTTATCTCGGCAGTCGACCGCGCAAAATGGTGGTGTGCGCATGGTCACCCGAATGATGCTGTCCGATCACGGAGAGCTCCAAACCACCAATTCGCCGCTGGACTTGGCAATAGACGGAGCTGGTTTCATCGAACTGATCGGAGCCAATGGCGAGAGCCTATTGTGGCGTGGCGGGCGCCTCGAAATTGACCGGGATGGGTATCTGGCCGCGCAAGGCCTGCCAACTCTGCGAGCCATGATCGCGGTGCCTGAGGACGCTCTATCGCTGCGGATCGGGACTGATGGCCGCGTGGAAGCTGAATTCGAACAGGGCGAAACACTCGAAATCGGTCAGATCATGTTGGTGCGCGCGGAGTCGGACCAGGACCTGGTCGCATTGGGTTCGGGCCAATACCGTTTGACCGACAACGCGCGAACAATCGATGCAATGCCGGGTGAAGACGGCATCGGAACAATCCGACAAGGCATGGTCGAGCAATCAAACGTCGAAATGACCGAGGCCATGGTGGAGATGCTGGTTCTCCAACGCGCCTACGCCGCGAGCGCGCAAGTGATCCAGACTGCGGATCAAGTGGCTTCGATTACGAACAGTCTGAGCCGATAGGTCGAGCTATGCTTGGTGGGGCGGCGATCATTTTTGCAGGGGTAGCATTGGCTTCAGCGGACCCCCTTGAGGCACCATTGCCCGATCGCAATGTCCGGCTACTGGACCTTGCCGAAAAGCCTGACGCGCCCATTGGCGAAATGCGTAATCCCATCGTGGCCAAGGTTCCTCGCGATGCGCAGAGCGTTGAATTCGAAGAAGAAACCGCGCTTCGACTGGTTCGCAATCGGCTGCCGGGCTTCGAGCCAAAGCTCAAGTTCACCGATCGCATCGTCCTTACCGCACCGCAGCGCATAGCGAAGCGAAGCGCCGGGGCATGCTTTGCGGCTCGACAGATGATTCCAGAGGGTCATTTTATCACCGACGCGGACGTTGAAGCGCGATCGTGCACCGACGACGCAATTTCTGAAAACCTTGGCTATGACCGCGACGCTCAGGCCGCCTACGCGACCGGCCAAGTACCCGCCCACGCCTATCTCGGCCCAGTCCGTCCCGCTTGCTCGCAACGGATTGCCAAGGACCAAAAGGTGCAGCTGACCACGGGCACCGGGGCCGTGCAGATCACGCGCACAGCCACCACGCTGCAAGCGGGTCGCCAGGGTAAGAACGTCTTCGTTCGCACCGGCGACGGGACCGTTTTCGCGGTGCCTTTCTCCCACATTATCGAGGACAAAAATCCATGAAGACACGGATTTTCTTGGCTTTCGGCAGCCTCGCGATACCCGCTCAACAACCTGCGTGGGCCGAGCAATTATACGACCGCGATAAATGGGCAAATCTGGCCAGCGACAACCGGGCGCATGATGTGGGTGATATCGTTACCGTCTTGATTTACGAATCTGCGAGCGCGACAAATCGGGTGGGCACGCGATCGGGAAAGAACACTGCGCTTGATGGCAATATCGGTGTCGCGGGAGTTGATGAGACACTGAGCTTTGGGATCGGCAGCAGCTATCGCGGCGTTGGTGAAACGGAAAGATCGGATCGCTTTGTCGCCAGCATGGCTGCGCAGGTCGAACAAATCCTTCCCAACGGCGATTTCATCATTGTTGGTTCGCAAAATCTGCTGGTGAACGGTGAGAAGCGCGACATCCAAGTTCGCGGCCGAGTGCGCCCGATTGATATTGCGTCCAATAACACTGTGGCCTCCAGCCGCCTCGCCAACGCGACGATAAATTACGATGGCGAAGGTTTCGCGACGCGCAGCGCAAAGCCGGGCCTCCTCAATCGTATCTTCAGCTTCCTCGGGATCGGATGATGCGCAGTCTTCTCGCCCCAATTGCTGCGCTTGTGTTGGCCCTTTGGACGCCGACCGCCCCCGCTCTTGCGCAGGACGTGCCGCTTACAGGCTTGGGCCGGTTTGACGGATGGCGTGAGAACTCGCTGATCGGGTATGGTCTTGTGACCGGCCTACCTGGCACGGGCGACACACGCCGCAGCGAAGTCACCCGTCAAGCTCTTCGCAACGTCCTTCAACGACTGGGAACTACGGTCGGCGAAGACCAGATCAACAGCCGCAATGTCGCCGTAGTCATCGTGACAGCAACTCTGCCTCCATCGGCCAATCCGGGCGACCGGATGGATGCCATCGTCTCTTCGATTGGCGACGCTCGATCTTTGGCGGGCGGCACTTTGCTGATGACGCCGCTTCTTGGCCCTGACCAAAAGCCTTACGCGCTCGCGCAAGGAGCGCTCACTGTGGGTGGATACGCGTTTGAAGCCGAGCTTGAGCGCCAGCAACGCAATTTCCCAACCACCGCTGTGCTGCCGGCGGGTGCGATGATCGAATACCCGGTTGAGGCCAGCATCATGAAAGAGAATGGCGAGATTTCGTTCCTTCTTTCCGAAGCCAGCTTCACAACCGCAGAACGAATCGCCGAAGCCATCAATAATCGTCAAGGCTTTACGATTGCGACCGCAAAGAACGCGGACGAAGTGGTGATCCAGTTTCCCGGGAGCTTTTCCAACCTAGCGCGCTTCGTAGCAAGCCTAGAGGCCATTCGGATCGTGCCTGATCGCACGCCGCGTATCGTTATCAACGAGCGCACGGGGACAATTGTCGCAGGCTCCGACGTGCGTATTTCGAGCGTCATCATCAGCCAAGGAGACATCAAGGTCACCGTAATCAGCGATAACGAAGCAAGTCAGCCTAGCTTCATCAGCGGCTTTGCCAACGATGTCTCTAGCCTGATCGTAACAAATGTCGATCTGATGGTTGAGGAAGGTGAGAATGACACCGTTGCAAGCTTCCCCGACACCAATGTCGGCTCGCTTGTCCAAGGGCTTTCACAAGCCCGCGTAGACACGCGGCGCATCATATCCATCCTACAGGCGATGAAAGCGGCGGGATCGCTCCACGCCGAAATCGTCATTCAATAATCGCACTCGAGGGGAGACATATGTCCGAGATATCACAAGCGCTCGCGATCAAGGCGATGGATGGGCTCGCCATGCGGCAGACGGCTCTGGCCGAGAACATCGCCAATTCGGGCTCGCAAGTCTTTTCACGGCGGTCAGTCAACTTTGAGGATGCTCTGCGCGCAGCGGCGGCCGAAGGAGCCGGAGCGGTTCAAGCGCTGGTCTTCAACATCGAAGAAAACGGCCCCGGAATTGCTGGCCAAGAGCTGCGCCTTGATCTTGAGATGCAAAGCTCCGCGGCGACCGCGATGCGCTATTCCGCACTCGCTGATCTCTTGGGACGCCAAATGCAAATTTCCCGCGCTGCAGTCAGAGGAGGTCAATAATCGTGGAAGCTATGGCCATCAGTCGCTCAGGCCTCGATGTTGAATGGCAACGTCTTCAGGTCATTGCGAGCAACATCGCAAACATCAACACAACGCGCACCGCAAACGGTGGAACCTATGAGGCGATGCGGCTCGTTTCAGGCCCGGTATCGGACTTCAGCGCTGAACTGCGGGGGGCCATTTCGGGTTCGGATCAGCCTGAACGCGGTGTCATGGTTTACCAAATCTCCAACACCGCGAACGGCAACCGTCAAGTTTTCAACCCTGAGCATCCACACGCCGATGAGAACGGGTTTGTGAGCTACCCGGCGATCAGCCAGGCCGAAGAGATGTCGCTGATGATCCGGGCGCAGCGAGCCTACCAGGCAAACTTAGTGGCGCTGTCATCGGCCCAGCAAATGTACTCATCCGCGCTGCAGGTCGGTAGGCCATCATGAACGAGATTGGCGCTATCTCTGGAGTCTCCGGATCCAGTCCGGAAACACAGATCACCGTGAGCAACATAGGCGCTTTGTCGCCCGCAGATACAGCTCAACCAGTCGCCGAAGGCTTCGACGCCATGCTCGCCGAAGCGATCGGTACACTCGATGAAAAAGTCGCTGAAGCCGACCGGATGGTCGCGCAATTCGCGGTGGATGAAAACACTCCCATTCACCAAGTGACAATCGCGCTTGAGGAAGCCCGCATGGCGGTAGAGCTCGCAACTCAGGTGCGCGAACGCCTCACCGAAGGCTACCGCCAACTTATGAACATGCAACTCTAAGCCATCAGCTATGTCCACTAAACCCCGCCAAATCCAATTGTTTGCGTTGCTTTTCATCGGCGTCTTTGCGTTGATCGCAGTCTTGTGGTTCTTCGTGGTCCGAACCGAGTATGTACCGGTTTACGAGAACATTCGAGAACGCGACGCAGCGAAGATCGTCGAAGAACTCGACAAGGCAGGCGTCGCCTATAAGCTCGAAAACGATGGCCACGATATCCTTGTGCCGAACGGCGAAGCGGCAAAAGCCCGGGTTGCGGTTGCGGGTTCAAATATCGCGATGGGCGGCACAACGGGGTTTGAACTGTTTAACGAAAATGAGCTGGGGCTCACAGAGTTTACACAAAAGATCAATCTTCAGCGCGCCATTCAAGGTGAGCTTGCGCGCACAATAATGATGATGGATGGCATTGAGTTTGCGCGCGTCCACCTGGCCTTGCCTGAACGCACGCTTTTCCGATCGGAACAAGAGACGCCGACCGCTGCCGTGACCGTCGAGATGAAAACCTCACAGCGCCTTACGAGCGCGCGGGTGGAAGGCATTCGTCAGCTTGTCGCATCGTCAGTCCCTGGCCTCACGGTGCAAAATGTCGCTTTGCTTGATGAGGCCGGCGGCCTGGTAAGCGCCTTACCACCCGCCTCGCCCGCCTATGGTCAGACCGGCAAGACTGAGCGGGATGCGTTGGAGGCCTTGATTACAATCCGCGCGACAGAAGCCATCGACGCGGTCCTTCCCAATCAGCCATTCGAGCTTACCGTGTCCGCCTTTCAGAGAGTGGAAGAAGACCTTCAAGACGCCTCGGATGACCCTAATCGGCAAGAATCGACCAACTCAAGCCGAAGCACACTTGGCTTGGGAGAACACGCCTTACGCCTGATAGTGCGCACGCCTCAGCAATTGGGACCCGAGGAGCGCTTTGTCGTTACCAGGACCCTCAAGGAGACAATCGGGCTTTCAAGTGATGAGGGAGATATGCTCGACTTCGCCACAGGAGCCCTCTCACCTGACGCTCTATACAAAGCGCCCGGAGTTGCAGTACGAGCATCTGGGAAAACGCGGCAGAGCTCCGCTAAAGCTTGGGCTGATCCCGTCGGTGTTGAGACGTCAATAACGGCGTTCTCGTGGTCTTGGCTTGCTGTACCACTGCTGATTGCGCTGGTGGCGCTCTTCGCTGCGCGGCCGCGGCGCAAGCTGTCTGCAGACGATGCCGAAGACTTTGCGCAACTCCTTCGCAGCAGCGCTCTCGATCGCGAGCCAAGATAAATGGAACCTTCGCAACCTAAATCGCCCGACTTAGTCGCCCGCCTTGCTGGCATGGGGGGCAAGGATCAAAAGGCAGTGTTAGCCCTTGTCTCCGCTGACGAGCGCCACCGAATTGAGACCGCTCTTCAACAAAACGTCGAAGAGCAACGCGCCGAAGAGGAACGTCAGCGACGCATTGACCGCCAGTTCCTCAGCTATTCGCCGTGGCTAGCCGCCTTGATTGAGCAAGCCCAGGACTCCGTGCCAGACGCGCTGACAGAGCCGTGCGCTAAGGCGCTGTGGACCGTACACAGCGCGAAAGTGAGCGCTGGGATGAGCGTGACGCGCTCGGGCTGGCGGGGGCTCATAGACCGCATCAACGACTGGCTCAAATCAACAGGAAAGGGCATCCAATGAGCCTCGTCAAATCGGCCAACCCGGCCGCGCAGAGCTCTGAACCTTTCCAGTTCGTCGGGAGGTCAAGCACCAAAGCGCTGCGTCAAGAGACCGCCCCCACCGATCACCCCGATCCGAGCGAGGACACGCATGCATCAAAACTATGCTCCACAAGGCCACCCGCCGAACCGGCGAAATCGATCGCAAGGGGAAGCTGTTTGCTTGCCCGTATCGAGGAACTGGAGAACACTCTGAAAGTCCAAAGCAAGGAGCTTCAAGCGGCTAAGAGCAACGCCTATGAGGACGGCGTTAAGGCCGGAAGCGAAGCCTCACAGGTGCAATCGCAAGAGGCGCTCGCGCTGCTTAGCAAGGCGTTAGAGGGATGCTCCACGACACTTTCAGCCGAGCTAGACGGCCAAATCGAGGCAAGTTTAGCTTTGGCTCAGGCGATTGTTCAGCGCGTCCTTGGAGATACCGAGCGGCTTCCAGAACATGTCCTTAAAGCGGCGCTTCGCTGGAAGGACGAATTAGCCGCAGCATCCATCATAGAGCTTCGCGTATCGGCCACCGATTTTCCTGACAGCGAAGCGCTTGCTGAGCTCCAAACCGCGTTCAGCACGTTCCAAGTGGTGGCCGAAATGGATCTGGACCAAGGAGCCTGCGTGTTTGACCTGAAGCTTGGGAACCTAGATGCGTCTATCCCTCGCCAAGTTCAAAACGCCGCAGCGTTTCTTGAAGCGGCTGCGGCAAAAGGCGGTACGGCCTAATGACGCACGGCGCGCTCCTCCAATCCATCGCGACCGCGCAATGGGCCGATTTCACTGGTGAAGTGACCGCGATCGGCCAAAAGTCGTTTCGCGCAAACGGCCCCTATTGTAAGGTCGGGGACATATGCGAGGTCGGGCCTGCGGGCGGGCGCGCGCTGGCCGAAGTCGTGGCGGTGGATCAGAAACGCGTCGATTTAGTTCCCCTGGGTCCCACGTCTCACTTACGCGTGGGAGAGACCGTCTTCTTAAGTCACCGCTTTTGCGACCTGGCTGTCGGCGACGGCTTTGCGTCGCGGGCGGTGGATGCTTTTGGCACGCCGATCGATGGCGGCGCACCAATCGTCCAAAGCTCAGCGCTGCCAGCCCAAACGCAAACATCTATGATGAAAACCATCGTACCCAAACGGGTAGAGACCGGTATCCGCGCGATCGACACGCTGTTCCCTCTGGCTCAAGGGCAGCGCATTGGCGTGTTCGCGGCCAGCGGGGTGGGGAAGACCACACTGGTGGAACAGCTTTCCCGGCGTGTTTCCTGCGACAAAGTGGTTCTCTGCCTAATCGGTGAGCGCTGTCGCGAGGTTGAACGACTTTGGAACCTGCACACCAGTTCCAGGGGCTCAGCGTCGGGCTCCTTGGTCGCAGCGACATCAGACGAAAGCGCAAGCGTTCAAATCCGCGCGATGAGACAGGCCCTCGCCATATGTGAGCACTGGCGCGATCGCGGCGAACACGTTGTGCTGTTCGTCGATTCCGTGACCAGGCTCGCGTTGGCTCTGCGCGACATCGGCCTTACCGCTGGAGAGCCGCCTGCGCTGCGGTCCTACACCCCCAACGTTTTTACCGCTCTGCCGGAATTCGTTGAACGCTGCGGTGCTATCTCAGGCAAAGGTTCGATCACGGCCATCTTCACCGTGCTGAGCGAAACCGACGAAGTCGATGATCCCATTGCCGAAACCATGCGCTCTCTGCTGGACGGCCATATCGTTCTCTCGCGCAAACTTGCTGAACGTGGCCACTATCCTGCAATCGATGTGCGCGCCTCGATCAGTCGCGTGGCGGATCAGGTTCTGGACGCCTCGGCGCAAGAGTTGGCGCAAAAGCTCAAATCCTCTGTGGCGGTTTACGAAGACGCTCGCGCAATGATCGAGAGCGGGCTGTACCAGTCTGGCGCCACTGCGGACGTTGACGAGGCCATCGCGCTTTGGCCGAAAATCCAGAACTTCCTCATCCACGCCAATGGCGCCGCAACACTTGATGCCAGCGATCGCGCACTGCGCGAATGCCTCTCGAATGGAGGAGAGCGATGACCACAGCCGCCGAACTCTCAGTTCTACGCGATCTCCAAAAGCTCCGCGAAGAACGCGCCAAAATCGATCACATGCGGGCTCTTGCCGCAAAGGACAAAGCCAGCGCGGCCCGAACAGTGGCGAACGAACACCTGTCTGCCAGCGATGAGGCGTTGACCCGCTACGCGGAGCAGCGGGATATTGAGCTTTCGCAATTTCAGATCCTCGCGCAGCGGGTGAGCGATCTGGCCACAGCTCTTCGCGCAAACGAAGCTGAGCACGCTCAAGCTATCGAAGCGGAGCGCGAGGCTCGGTCTTCACGTCGACTCCATGAGCAACAAAGTGAGAATATCGGCGATCATCATCGAGAGGCGATACGGCACGAGCGTCGAAAGCGCGAAGATCGCAGGGACCGCGACTTTTTATCCGCGTGGATCCGCCCGTCAGGAGAAAAGCCATGAGCCTGATTGGCCCTATACCCGGCGGAGCATCGCCCTTCCACAATCGCCAAGCGCTAACTGAGGAGCCACGATCTTCTGCCAAAGAGAGGGGTTTTGAGCTGGCGCTGGCTGATCAAAATCGCTCAGCATCCGAACTACAAGCAAAGGCCGCGGGTGATCGACACCCAGAACTTTCTCATCGCTCGCTCTTTTCATCATTTGGCGCCCAATCGCCTGCCGAAACTCAGAGGCCAGCCGCCTCTTCCTTGGCCACACAATCGCTTAAGGACATAACGATTAAGGCAACCAAGGTTTTCCACCATCAGTCCAATCAGCGTTATGTTGCTCACCCCAAAATTGGCGACGACGCGGTGGCCTTTAGCGCGCGGGGGATAGTCGGCCCATCCCGTGTGCGTTTTGTGATCGAAAAGGTGACATCCGCCGGATCACAACTTGCGCAACCAGAAGGGCTTCATACGCATCGCCAAAAGTCGGCTGAGCAAAAGGTAAACGGACTTAGCCAGGCGTTTGCCGCTAAACCTCAACTGGGCCGCGCGATCGCAGGCTCGAGCCTTTCCTCGGTAGCGCGACCGACAATCCAGATCACGAGACCGAACCCTCTCGCAGCCTTGTCGCGTAGCCAGTTTGGGGCCGCCTCTCTCGTTTGGGCAAATAATCGATCAGTTTCGAACAGCGAACCGCACACAAGCAACACACAAGGCACCAGATCATCTACTCAAACTCAAGTCCCGGCCCTGCAAAGAGCCCAAAGCCCTGCCGTTGCCCAACTGCTTGCCAGCCCCTCTGATTACCGGCTGATGATCCGAGGAAAAAGCCTGAGCGAAAGCGAGCGCGACTACGTTGTGCGGGAGATTAATCTTGCGCTCACCCAGCTTGGTCTCGCGCTCCAGCCGGTGCGGGTAATGCATCAGAAAAGGGAAGCTTAGCGTGCAGGAAGTCCCACCCGTCACGCCGACCCCGCCCCCGCAGTCCATTCCTGAGACTCCCGCTGTCAGCCAGGGTGATGCCACCGATCAATTCGGATTGAGCTTTGAGAGTTTGCTGCAGATCGTCCTGACCCAGCTCACTTATCAAGACCCGCTCGAGCCGATGGACAACTTCGAGTTCGTCTCGCAGCTCGCCCAATTTTCGCAAATTCAGCTCACCCAGAGCACCAACGACAATCTTGAACTCTTAGTGAACGCACAAACCACGAGCCAGGCCGCATCGCTGCTTGGTCGAAACGTCGATATCACGGCTGGCACCAACACACTGACCGGTGTGGTCACGGCGGTTGCCTTTGACCAGGGGGTTGCGTCGCTAACACTCGAAACCACAGGTGGTCAGACCATTAGCGGTTTGCCGCTCAGCAACGTAACGCAAATCAGGGAGACCCCATAATGTTTGGAGCGATTTACATCGGGCTTTCGGGACTAGGATCCTACTCGGACGGTCTCCAAGCAGTGAGCAACAACGTTAGCAACCTTAACACGGTTGGCTTCAAAGCGAACAATGTGACCTTCAAGAACGTTTTCGGCTCAGGCAGCCAGGGAGGTCTGGAGTTCGGCAACGCGCAATCTGGCAACGGCTATGGTGTCTCGATCGGCGAACTTTCAGTCAATTTCGGCCAGGGCGAACTGCGTGAGACTGGGAGAGATCTTGATCTATCGATCGATGGTAATGGCTTCTTCGTGCTACTGGACGGCGAACAGCAAATGTTCGCGCGCACCGGCAGCTTCGTGGTTAACGATGATGGATTTATCGTTCTGCAAGGCACCGACTTACGTCTTGGTGTTCTTGACGATGAAGGCCGTCCAACAGCACTAAATATTGACGAGTTCCGCACCGACCCGCCCGAAGCCACAGGCCGTGTGACATTTGCCGACAATTTGTCTTCGACCGCAACAGACTTCACCATTCCCGATTTAAGGGTGTTCGGTGCCAACGGCGAGGAGAACGTGTGGACGGTCGAATTCGTCCGCGATCAAGACGCTGTAGACAGCTGGACTGTTACGGTCACGAATGCATCAGGCGATGAGCTGGGAAGCCAGACACTGGCCTTTAACGCAGGCGTCGTCTCAACCGATACCAGCGAATTGGTTTTCGAAGATGAGGATGCAGGCCTCAATGTCACTTTCGATTTCGCCGAAGGGGTCACGTCCTTCTCTTCAGGGACCGTATCGTCGCTCCGCGCCAGCGATGTGGAAGGGCACGGGACGGGGTCTCTCGCAACGCTCGTAGTGAACGAGCAAGGCCAGCTAGAGATCACCTACACCAATGAAGAGACGCTCGAACTGGGTGAGATTGCGCTGGCCGACTTTCGCGATCCGCAATCGCTTGAGCAGCGCGGAAACGCTTTGTTTGAATTCAGCGGGTTTGGTCAGGTCCAGTTTCTCTCCGCGGAGGATACGCGTGTTGGCACCGTACTTTCGCAGCGGCTCGAAGCCTCAAACGTCGATCTGGGCAATGAGTTTGGCGACCTAATTCTCATCCAGCGCGGCTTCCAAGCCAGCAGTCAGATTATCTCGGTCTCTAACGACATGATCCAGCAATTGTTCGGTATCCGCGGTCAGGGCTGATGATGGCGCAACCCTGGTTACCCGACGCCTGTCTTACTTCGCGCCGCGCGGCGCAGCCGATAGTGAATGTGATTGAGGCTTGGACAAAGAATTGGTTCAAACGATCAGCCTGGCAGGTTCTGGGAAACTGGGACGAAGCCTTACCCCAAAGCGCCAGCGACTTTCAGCCGATGCGCAGGGCAAGAGGCTTTGAAATCACCGGAAAGAACGAGGCTGAAATCACGCTCGCTCTGGCTATTCTCGGCGCCGAAAGAGAGAGCCCGCAGACCAACGATGATCGCGACTTGCTCCAAAAGCTAGGCAAATGTGTGATCGATGATCTTGAGGCTCGCATCGCTGAAACACTGCCCCACGAAGAGGTCTTCGTGCATGATCGGCTCGCGATCTCGTCCCCACGGTTGTTTTCCTTGCTTATTGGCCCGATTGGCGAGGCGCAGATCGCCTTGGAGTGCCCCATTGCTCAACTCGTTAGGATGACGCGCGGCACCTATTCCAACGCCGCAATCGCTCCGCAAATGACAACTTGTGCAGAAGCTCTGGCTGATCAAACTGTTGAAATTTCCGCTCGGCTTGGGTCCGCTCGAAATTCGCTCAAGGATCTCGCTGAACTTGAAGTGGGTGACGTTCTCCTGCTCGACAGCGCACCCGATCAGCCCTCCGATCTGATGGTCAATGGTAAGCGTTCAGCGCTGAGTTTCACCATAGTTGACGACCACGACGCTTACACTCTCGAATTTCAGGAAAAACAATGAGCAACTCCCCCCCATCTCCGTCCGAAAATGAACCGAGCAAAGCATCTGGCGTCCATCCGGTAGAGTTGTTGGATCACGTCGAAGTGGAATGCGAAGCGCTTTTGGGAAGCGGAGAGCTGACGATTGGCCGACTTGGAAAGCTCGCGAAAGGCGATGTCATCACCCTCGACAAGAGCCCTGCCGATCCAGTTGATATTCGCGTCAACGGGAAGGTCATCGCGCGAGGAGAGATCGTGACGGTAGAAGACCGCTTCGCCATTCGTCTCTCTCAAATCGGCTGACCCTGTGACCTTTCTTTATGAACGTTTCGCATCTGATTAGCGTCCTGCGCGATGCCCCCCTATTCGGCCTCGCTGCGATAGGAGAAACAGCGTCCCTTGATATCCCTTGGGCACGCATTGCTTTCGTATTCATCCTATGCGTGTGCCTTTCATTCGCGGCGGTTGGGTTTCTCCGGCTACGCTATGGCCTACCCTTCCTGCCTGGTCGCCTCGTGAACCCGATCCGGGCGAGCGCGGAGATGTTCGGGTCGGAAAAGAAAGAGCTCGCGATTGTCGAGCGGCTACCCACAGGCCCCTCAAGCCAGTTTCTTTTGCTATCGCGTGGAAAGCAAAGATATCTGCTCCACATCTCACCACAAGGCGCAACGCTCTTAGATCGGTTTGCAGACGAGCTAGAGGAGCCCGTCGATCTATGAGCCGTTGGCTTTGTACACTTCTAGCGACCCTTGTCGCGCTGGCCATTCCGCAGTCGGCTGCCCAAGCCACAATTCTCGTGGACCTCGCGAGCCCGGCTATCGCACCGAGCACAACCGGAGAGACCGAAGTTACTCGAACAGCGCTGTTGCTGGCGATGTTAGCGATCATTCCCGCGCTGATCGTCAGCACAACGAGCTTTATACGGATTGTGATTGTACTTGCTATGGTGCGCCACGCTTTTGGTATGCCGCAAACGCCACCAAACATCGTCCTTGTGAGCCTCGCGCTTTTTATGAGCGCGTTTCTGATGGGGCCAACGCTTGATCGAGTAAAAGATGAGGCGCTCACGCCATTCCTCGACGGGAGCGCAAGTGTTTCGGATTCGATCGAAAGCGCATCGGACCCTATGAAGGAATTTATGCTGCGCCACACGCGCGAAAGCGACATCGCAATGGTCTATTCGATCTCGCAAGCTTCCCCACCCGAAACAGCCGAGGATATCGACATCCTCAAGTTGATCCCCGCTTTCATCATGAACGAATTGCGCGTCGCCTTTACGATCGGTTTTGTGATCATGCTGCCTTTTCTTCTTATAGATTTGGTGGTGGCCTCAATCCTGCTCTCACTCGGGATGATGATGGTGCCACCCCAAACAATCTCGCTGCCCATCAAAGTGCTTATGTTTGTGTTGATCGACGGATGGAGCCTTGTCCTTCAAGGGCTGATAGGAAGCTTCGTGTGACGAGGTCAGGCGAGGGTTTGCGACTCTTAACTGATAGCAAGCGCGCAGAGGCGGCAGAGTGGCGGCAGTATCGAGCTCAACCGAGTTCCGAGGCAAGAGCCGCCCTCTTTGCACGGTTTAGCCCCGTTGCCGAGCGCACAGCCCGCAAAGAACATAGCCGCATTTCCGGAATGGGTCTGGAAGCGTCAGATTGCTCGCAAATCGCCTATGAATCGTTGCTCGATTGCATCGAACGTTTCCATCCCCATCAGGGTGTCCCATTCCCATCCTTCGCCCGACCCCGCATTGTCGGCGCTATCCGGAATGCGCTGACAAAAGCCAACGAAGCGCGCGCCGCGTACGCTGCGCGCGTGCGCGCTGAGCGCGAACGTTTAGCGTCGCTCAAACGCCAGGCCGACAAACACACTGACGACGACGCGATGGAGGCCTTGCGCAAAATTGTCGTGGGCATGGCCCTTGGTTTCATACTTGAGGAAAACGCAGAAGCGGAGATGGAGAGGGTGCCCAGCGATACGCCTTCTGCCTTTGACGGGGCCGCGTGGACGCAACTTGTGCGAGAGCTTGAAGACAGACTTTCCAACTTGCCCGACCCTGAGAAAAGCGTGATGGAATACCACTATAAGCAGGGCCTACGCTTCACGCACATCGCCCCGTTGTTGGGTCTTTCGCGAAGTCGTATTTCACAGATCCACTCAAAGGCGCTCGCGCAATTGCGCCGTTCGCTGTCCAAATTTCGATGAAGGAAGCATCACCCATGGCTGATCAACTTGCCAGCGACACCGAAATCGAAGAACTCGTGGCCGACCTATCACGGCCCGACGGCGGTGATGTTAGCGCAGTCGAGGAGCTGCTCACGCACTATCCGGACGATCCGCGCCTGCATTTCATGCTCGGATCCGTTCTCATAAATGGGCAATCCGACTACATCAAAGCGCATGCCGCTCTCTCACGCGCGATTGAGCTTGCCCCGGAATACGCTCTTGCGCGTTACCAGCTCGGCTTTTTCGAGCTCACCAGCGGCGAAGCGGATCGAGCGCTCGCGACCTGGGGACCGCTCCTCAACGCTCCCAGCGACAATTACCTGCGCATCTTTGTCGAAGGCATGACCCATGTCATCCGCGATGAGTTTGCTGAGGCTATCGCCAAGTTTGAACGCGGCATTAAATTGAACACCGACAACGCGCCAATGAACGGCGATATCCAATTGTTGATGCAAGAGCTGCGCTCCAAGATGGAAGGCGCCGCGTCTGCATCACATAAGGACGAGCCGCATAAGGCCTCTGCGGAAACATCAGCTACATCCTTGCTGTTGGGTCAGCTCGGCGGCGAGCAAACCCGGCATTGAGGTCGTGTCTAACATGCCTGTGATTCAATTGCCCTTTCCTCTACGCCTCCATCTCAGGCTGCGGGTATGACCCGGATCACCAATTCCGAGCAGGTCCTCGCCGCTGTGCGCGCGCAATTGCAGCGCATGGCCAAACGCGGCAAGACGAGCCAGACCAGCCATGCGGCCCAGCCAGAGACCAAGTCGATGAGCACGCGGCAGATGGTCGACGCGCTCGCCGCGATCGAAGGGCTATCGGATGAGGACTTTACTCGCGGCTTTGTGCGCGCGCTGCTGACCGAGGAGTTTGGTGAGAAGGTCGCGAATTCGGCGGGGTTTCAGAGCGTCATCGACAAGACCACCGCCGTGATCAGCGCAGACCCCGAACTGCGCAAGCGGCTGGTGCAGCTGCGCACAGCCTCCTGAAAGCGGCTGTTTTGGAGGGTCAACAGCCAAGCCCTTTCCCGGCCATGTCCGACACCCGCCGCCACACCCGCCTCTGCAACGCCAGCGAAGCTGAAGCTGTCTTGCAAACCGGTGACGGTCGCGATCCCCTGCGTGCCGGCGCTCGCCGCCGCGCCGCGCACCGCCGCCCGAAGCGCGGCTGTGCGCGTGTAGGAGACACAGGTTACACAGTCCAAAGATCGAAACCCACCGGTGGACCAAAGCCCTCCTTCCGCGCCAAAATCGCGTTTCCGCCCGGTCGAGAAAAACCTGTGGGCGGGAGCAAGGTCAGAGGCAATCAACAGGGTCACGGGCGAAGGGGTAGCGGATTTGCCGCGTGTAGGAAAATGGGAAGCGCAAGCCCAACGGCAGGCCTCTTCGTTGCTCGAAGAAACGATTGGATCAGGACGACGCATCGCCGTTGCAACCCCGCCAAGCGCGCCGACCGGTTGCAACCCGTTGCAACGCCAACCCTCTGATATCCCAGCACAACCGCGCGAACAACGCCTCGTTGCAACCCGTTGCAACGCATCCGCACACCCTCTGCGCGCCTGTAACCCTCTCAAATTGCTCAGCATTCGTATTGCAACAGGCTACCGTTCCACCGTGTTCGGTGTGCACACTAAAGGGGCTACCGGGCTGATCGCTGTCTTGGGCCATCAGCGCGCTGAGAAAGGGGTGGGAGTTTCCTACTGGAACCACCCGGCGATAGACGGAACTTGATATGCTAGGGCAAAGGGCCGTTCAGAGAATCAGGCAGCTTGAGCATGCATTAGCAAAGGATACTGAGGGCTTAGATCAGCATCAATGATAAGGATGTCTGGGTCCATAGAACCATCCAATACTGCTGATATGTGACACCAGGTAGCGCCATTGAGTTGCCCAGTTTCAAACACGAGCTGGTATTTACCCGGCTCTAATTTGATTGGTTGTGAATTTGTAATCGTTGCTACTTCAATCTCACCATACTGATTACAAAGGAATGGTACGGTAATTGCTCTAACGGAATCCGTCCGAAGGGCGAATGACGCTGGTTGAACAAACTCAACTTCCATGACTTCGTCATTTGAAAGAGTCTTGAATGACACAGACTCCTGTCTCCAAGCAAAGCCCTGATTGAAATGATCCTCATTCCAGTCATTAAAAGGCTCGTCCAGATTACTATTAAAAACAGCGATCTGCGAAAACGTAACCGTAGCCTCGAACATAACCATATGCTTACCTTACGACAAATCTGACTTTTGTTCCATCGGGAAATTTGCGGAGTTGGTTCCCAATCGAAGCTCCTGAACCCATGTTATCCGACGGCGATATTGGCCTCACGCTCGCGCCTACACCACCTTCTCTAAACATAGCAGGCGGGTACTCATCCAGCTGTTTCATAGGAACCTTGCTATATCCTCTCAAGGAATCTGCACGATTTGATAGCGCACCATTACGATCAATGGTCAAAGTGATTGGGTGACCTGCAGCTTGGGCGTCCAAGATATGTTGTGCAGATTCTGGATGAGATGACCTGCGAACTACGGCCTCCGGCAAGCGTGGACCAATAAAATCAACAGGTCCAATAAAGTTGGCGTCACCTGGCCTCGGTATCGCTGCGGGAGAATCCTTGAACCTAAGCGCCCTTGCGTTCCCGATAGCTCTGGCAGAGGTCGCCCCAAGAAGTACGCTTGTCCCTGTCGCGCCGATGCCCATTCCAATTTCGGTGCTCGTGGAATTCCTAAAGTCCTGAACTTTGTCAGATACAAATTGCAAACCCGTTCTTTCAACGAGTGTGAAATCAACTACCCCTGCAAAATATGGAAGCACTCCTCGCTCAATGGGATTTGTTACGACGCCAGGTACAGCTACGACGGCATTAGCGCCAAGCCCAAGGCCGCCAACTATTACGTCATCAACATAAGGAAGCGGATTATACGGATTTGTTCTTTTTTTGGCCTCGCTGCGGGCAGCATAGCTGCTCATTTGAGATTGGACCCAACCAAACCCTGCATCGGAAATCGAGGCGCCCCATTTTTGGATGGCCCAACGGGGATCTCCGACGACGATCTCAGGTATGTCGACAGTCGCAACATGTTCTCTTAGGCTTGAAACAAGTTGGTCCGAAGCAAACTGCGCCGCTGCATTATCGCTGACTGCGTATGTTTGCAGAAAGTTTGAGAAGCTCTCGATGGCCAGCGGGTTACCACCGAACGCAGATATAGTTGACCGGGTCAACTCGCCGACAGTTCCATTACCGAGGTCTTGAGCAACACCAAGAACGGCCTCAGCCTTGTCCCTCAGGACGAGCGTGATAAGTGCGTTTATGTGACCAACATCACTCGGAGCGCCACTGTAGTTGTAATTGAGACCTAAAACTCCGTCCCCTTGGCCCTGTGAGTTTGTGCCGTTTGCACCGGGCAAGGAAGCTCTCACCGCGTTTGCGTCCGCAACCGGGTCACCCGTCATCTGTAGGCTCGGCAAATCAATTCTTGGATCTGTTATGTCCGCGAGTTGTGTGGCTACCTTCTGAGGTTCGCCACTTGCAGATGCCGAGCCTCCCCCAGTAGCCGACATACGGCGACTACTGACTGCACCACCAATGACCTGCCCGATCACCTGCCCAATCACATCGGGCAGGCCTGCTTCAACGGCATCGCCAAAGCTTGAGCCGGTGATGGCCGAGCGCGTCGCGGCGCTCGCGAACAGCCGCGCTGCGCCCACGGCGGTGTGGCTGGCTATATTGCCGGGGGTAAGGTTAGCGCCTTCGCCGCTCAGCGCGTCGAGGTCAAAGGCATCGCCCACGCCCGCCGCCACGCCCGCTGCCGCGACACCGGCCCAACTGAAGCTCGATTGCAGGCCGGTTACCGTGCCGATGCCTTGCGAAATCGCGCTGGCCGTGGCGCCTCGCAGGCCCGCCTGAAGCGCGGTGCTCTTTGTAACGCCGGAGAAGGCTCCTCCCTCACCTTTGAATATGCCACCACCGGGGCCAAGACCATAGGTGACGCCCGCTGATAGGGCCGACAGCGCCACGCCCTTGAAGCTAAATTTCTCCTGGATGCCGGTATACAGCCCCACAGCTTGGCTCGCCACACTGCCAAGTCCTGCGTTCGCAACCGCAGCTCCAAAAGTGGCGCCGCTAACCGGGGCAAGGACCGTCACTGCCACCGCGACCACGGCAAGCAAGATTTGTCCGAACGCGCCGCAATTGTTACCCTTCTGGGGCTTGGGCGTGGTGGGGGAAAGTTCCCCGATCGCTTGGCCGGGATCATAGGGCTTAAAGGTGTCGGCGTTGTGGGTCGTGCGCACGACGCCTGCGGGCAGCCGCAATATCTGCCCCGAGGCTAAGGCAGCGCCAGCAGGAAGGCCGTTTGCTTCGGCGATCTTGTACCACAGGTTGCTGTCGCCGTAGGTGCTCGCCGCGATCTGCTGAAGGCTCTCGCCCCCGCGCACGGTGTATGTCCCCGCTCGGCTGCCCTGGTAATAGGCGTTCAACGGATCGTAGCTGTTGTTTAGATCATGGTAAGGCGACCCATAGGTTCTCCCCCCACCGAAAGTTCCGGCGTTGCTCGAAGGCGCGCGACTGATTTCATTCAAAGCCGTGTTCGCAGACACCTCCGTGGTGCCATTGTTGCTCAGATAGCCCATCTCGCGGCCGCCGAAACGGTACCACATTTCGTGCGGGGAGCCCAATTGCGAACTGTGCGCGTTGCTGGGCCTAGTCTCCTCTCGAAGGATAATCTGTCCAAGCTCATCAAGCGTAAAGTTCACGTCATGCGCGAGGCCATCGTCGACATCAGCCTTCGTCAGCTGGCCGAAAGCGTTATAGGTGTGGGTTGTGGTGTAGTCCGCATCGAAACCCGACAAGGAGCTCCCCTGAGTCATCCCATGAGTGCTGGAATTGTCGTTGTTGCTATAATTCTTGTCGTGCTGGACCGTGTTCTGGGCGGCGCTATCATACCAACGGAATGTGTATTTCAGCGCCGTGTCCGGGATTGCAGAGTCGCTGTTGTTGAGCCGCGTATCGGTCAAGGACTGCACAACCTGACCCAACGCGTAATTGCTGCCGACACCGAAATCGTTGCGAGTGGTAGAAAGACGCGTGTCTCCGTCGTCTTTCCACGTCGACGACTTAGTTTCGATCACCTGCCCTTTGGCATTGAAGTGCGTCTCTACACTGTGGAAGGCGTTCGAGGAACCGGCGATAAAGCCCTCTTCTAGATTTTGTCGACCAAGCAGATCGTATGTGAAGCGCGAGCGCAAGTCTCCGCCGCTGGGCGCCGCTGGAGGAGGGCTAGTTGGAAAGTCATAACCACCGCTACCATTGGCGAGCTCGAGTTGCTGAGCGCCTTCGCTGGTTCTGATTTCGGTTAATTGACCTGCGTCATTGTAGGTGTAGCTCTCGCGCTGCTCCGTGCGGTAGCCTTGGCCATCAATCCAAGTGCCGCCTCCACCAGGGCCACCTCCTCCGTCAGGATCGCCAATAGGATCTTGCGTGTCACCCGGAGGAAGAGGATCTCCAATGCCGCCGTCACCCGGACCATCAAGCACCAAGGTGTTGTTCTCGTCCACAAAAGTCGTGAGCACGGCAACGCGTTGCCCAGCGCGATCGTACTGAATGTCGCGTCCATAGTTGGTGTCGCCAAAGAGATTTGTGCCGCGAACAATCGTTGTCCCACCCACACCCGCCGCGCCTGAAAGTTCTCCCTTGTCAGTTACCACGCGGTTCATACTGTCATAGCGGAACCAGAAATCGTAGTTCAGGCCATCACCCAGCGACTGGCCATAGGTGTCAAGCCCAATAGAAAATTCCTGAGTCCGGCGGATGTTTCCGTTAGCATCATACTGGTGGGTTTTGGACGCCTCGTTGAGAGTTGTAGTCCCCGCCTCATCCCATTGAGTCATTCGTCCCAGCAAGTCGTAGCTGGCGGTTTGATCCTTGATCGTGACGCCGGACTTGACGAGCTTTTCCGCAGTGCGATTTCCCGCAGCGTCATAGGCATAGGTCACCACTCCGTTCAAATTGGCGTTGCCGCCGATCTGGCCGGTGTTGAGGTAG
>CALCCG010000161.1 GCA_937899785.1 uncultured Erythrobacter sp.
AGCGCAAGGCTATGGATAAAGTCTTAGAGCAAAAGGACCTAGATCGGCGGGGTTGGACCTATGCAAGAACGTGCTCCAAATTGACTTTGGGGGCACGCGCTCAAATTGGTTTTTTGGAGCCTTTGCCCCATGATAGACTTGAAAGATATAGAAAGTCCCGTACTACTTTGTTTCCCAATGGTTTAGACAAGAATTCTGGTCAGAATTTGCCAAATTTAGCAAATGGTGGGCGCGGAGAGAGTTGAACTCCCGACCCCACCCGTGTGAAGGGTGTGCTCTACCACTGAGCTACGCGCCCGCCCGTCTTCGAGATATCACAACCTCGGGCAGGGGCGGGCACTTACTGCGCGTGGGCGAGTCTGGCAAGCCCTGTAAACCGCTCTCCTGTGGCGGCCGCAGGGCCGCCAGTGTCACTCGCTAAACAGAGCTCGCACCATCTCTAATGTGGTGTGTGAAGGAGGGTGGGAGGCGCGCTCTCTCTCGACGCGTGGGCACGCGAGGCAATAGGCGTGGATGCCCGAGGCCCCGCCCAGCCGCTCCGCGTCGGCCGCCAATTGTGCGAAAGCGCGTTCGCGGCTTTGCGCCGCCTTTGCAAAGAGGTCGCCAGCGCGCGGTGATTGCTCGCGCGCGACAAAGGGGCTGAGCGCGTTGG
The DNA here is from genome assembly GCA_937899785.1 of uncultured Erythrobacter sp. Classification (GTDB taxonomy): domain Bacteria; phylum Pseudomonadota; class Alphaproteobacteria; order Sphingomonadales; family Sphingomonadaceae; genus Erythrobacter. Next base: position 653 of record CALCCG010000161.1, read on the forward strand.
TAAGCAGTTGACGGATCAGCGCATCGGTGCCGTCCACTGGATCCACCAAGTAGCGCGCGTGCCACCCGCCTTCGTCAAGGCCAGCCTCGCTCGCCACCCAAGCCAGCGCCTCGTCAAGCCCGCCAAACTGATCGACCAGCTTGATCTGGCGCGCCGCGCCGCCATCCCACACGCGGCCCTGCGCGATGCGGTCCACCTGATCGGCTGGCATGCCGCGCGCGTCCGAAACCAGGCTCAAAAAGTCGCTGTAAGTGTCGCCCACCGACGCCTGGAAGATCGCGTCCATCTCTGGCGTCAGACCATCAATGATGTCGGGTTGACCCGACAGCGGTGTCGTACGGATTGCATCAGCGTTGACGCCCAGGCGGCCGGCGGTGTTTTCGAACGTCGGCAGCACAGCAAAGACGCCAATCGAGCCGGTGACGGTTTCGGGCTGAGCGAAAATTCGGTCACCCGCAGTGGCTACCCAATAGCCCCCGCTCGCCGCGACATTGGCGAAGGAAACCGCGACTGGGCGATCTTTGGCGCGGTGGCGATCGATCGCGCGGCGAACCACCTCGGAGGCGAGAACGGAGCCGCCGGGCGAATCAACCCTGACCACCAGCCCGGCAATGTCGCTGTCGAGGGCCTTGTCCAGCAGGTTCGCAATCCGCGTTCCGCCTGCCGTGCCAGGACCGGCCTCTCCGTCTACCAGTTCGCCTGCCACGGTAACGACAGCGATCGCGGTGCCATTGGTGGCTTGGGGGTGATCGGCCAGAAAGGCGCTGAGCCCCGTCTTCGCGTACGCGCCGGGCTTTTCGCTGAGCGAATCTTCACCGGCCAGCTCGGCCACGCGCTCGCCAAACTCGACCTTGTTGCCGAGCGTATCGACCAGTCCCGAGGCGAGCGCGGCCTGCGCCAGATCCCCTTCGTTTGTCTCCACCCAGGCAACTGGGTCTCCCAAAATGCCGGCAAGATCAAGATCGGGCCGGGCTTTGGTGACGTTGGCCTGCCACTCTTCCCACAAAGCGCCGTAGAGCCCTTCGATGTTCTCGCGCGCTTGCGGCGACATGGCGTTCAAGAGATAGGGCTCGACCGCGGCCTTGAACTCACCGACGCGGTAGACCCGCGCGTTGACGCTGAGGCGTTCGAGGAGATCGGCGTAGAACAGGAAGCTGCCACCCGGCCCCGCTATCAGCGCGCCGCCAATCGGATCAAGCCAGACCTCGCTCGCGTGGCTGGCGAGGTGCAAGTGGTCATCGCCATAACCCAGCGCGTACGTCAAAACCGGCTTTTCGGTCTGGCGCACGCGGTCCATCGCCTCGGCGATTTCCTGCATGTGGACCTGCCCGCCGCCAATGAATGTCGTGAGGTCGAGCACCACTGCCTTGATCCGGTCATCGCTTGCCGCCGCATCGAGCGCGCGCACAATGTCGCGCGCCTGGTGCTGGGTTTCGGGCTGGGTGCGGCTGAGCAGCGCGGTGAAGGGATCGATGGTTGCCCGCTCTTCCACCACGAAGCCAGATAGGTCGATGTAGAGCGCGCCTTCGCGCACTTGAGCAGGGCTGGGCGTTGCCGAAAGCGCGGCGAACAAAGTGACAAAGAACAACAGCATGAAGATAAGGACCAGCCCGTCCTTGATCCCGACCAGAACTTTCCAGACTTTGCCGACAAAACCCATGAAATGTGTGTCCCTTTGAATTTCTTGCGCGTTCGCCCCGAGCGCATCATCTAGGGAGATAGTGGCACTCGTGCGTAAACACCATGAGAAAGCGCGATAGGGTGGGTTGAGCGCCTCACCCGCCTCGACTAAGGGCATGGCTTTAATGACAGCGACGCCTTCTTCGAACGCGCCCGGCCGGTTTCCCGCTGGCCGCCTCGCCTTTCCGCACGCCCATCTGACCGGCATCGGCCATTTGGAGCGGCATGAGATCCTGTTCCTGCTCGATGCGGCGGAACACTGGGTCGAATTGAACCGGCGGGGCGAAAAGCGCGAGGAATTGCTCGCCGGGCGCACGATCATCAACGCCTTCTTTGAAAACTCCACCCGCACGCTGTTAAGCTTCGAGATCGCTGGCAAACGGCTGGGCGCGGATGTGGTCAATATGGCGGCGGCAACCTCGAGCCTTAAGAAAGGCGAGACGCTGATCGACACCGCGATCACCTTGAATGCGATGCGGCCTGACGCGATCGTGATGCGGCATGGCTCTTCGGGTGCGACCCAGTTGATTGCGCAAAAGGTTGATTGCCCGGTCCTCAATGCAGGCGATGGCAGTCATGAACACCCGACCCAGGCGCTGCTCGATGCGCTGGCCCTGCGCGAAGCTTTGCGGCGGCGGGGCGAGGGGTCGGAGGATTTCACCGGGCTCAATGTCGTGATCTGCGGCGATATCCTGCACAGCCGCGTCGCGCGCTCCAACGTGCTGTGCCTCCAGGCGATGGGGGCAAAAGTGCGGCTGTGCGCTCCGCCAGCGCTGATGCCAGCGGGGATCGAGGCGATGGGTGTCACACCCTATAGCGATTTTGACGCGGCGCTGGATGGAGTGGACGTGGTGATGATGCTGCGCCTGCAATCAGAGCGCATGGCCGGGCACTTCATTCCCTCAGAGCGCGAGTACCATCACCTGTATGGGCTCACGAAAAGGCGTCTCAGCGCCGCCAAGCCTGACGCCTTGGTGATGCACCCAGGACCCATGAACCGCGGGGTCGAGATCGACAGCGAGGTCGCCGATATGATCGACCGCTCGATCATCACGCAGCAAGTCGAGATGGGGGTGGCGATCCGTATGGCGTGCCTTGACGTGCTGACGCGCGGGCGGCGCGGGGTGGAGGGCTGGGCATGAAGCAGGCCGCGCCTCTCATCATCACCAACGCCCGGCTGGTGACGCCGCGCGGCCTGGTCGCAGGTGCAATCCGGCTCGATAGCGGTGTCATCGCGCAGCTTGGCTCTGAGGCTGTGCCGGATGAGGGCGAAAAGGTGCTCGATGCAGGCGGCAAGCTTGTCTCGCCAGGGCTGGTCGATCTGGGCGTCTTTGCGGTCGATAAGCCGGCTTTCCACTTTGGCGGGATCACCCGCGCTGCGCTGATGCCCGACCAGTCCCCGCCGCTCGATTACCCAAGCCGCGTCAACTACATCGCCAAAAGCGGCAAGCCAGACCTCTGGGTCCACCCGCTCGCCGCCGCTACACGCGGGCTGGAGGGCGTTGAGCTGGCTGAGATTGCGCTGATGAAAGAGGCGGGCGCGCGCGGCGTTGCGACCGGGCGGCGCTGGATCGCAGATTCGGGCGTGATGCTGCGGCTGATGCAATATGCTGCGATGCTCGATCTTGTGGTCGTCACCCATGCTGAGGATGCAGGGCTGGTCGGCGAAGCGGCAGCCACAGCGGGCGAGATCGCAACGCGTATGGGCTTGCCCAGCGCTCCGGCCGAAGCCGAAACACTGGCGCTCGCGCGCGACATCGCGCTTGCTGAAATGAGCGGCGCGCGGGTCCACTTCCGACAAGTGACGACCGCGGCGGGCTTCGATCTGGTGCGCAGCGCGAAGGCGCGCGGGGTGAACATCACCTGCGGCATAACACCGGCGCATTTCATGCTGAGCGACCTCGCGACTGTCGATTTCCGCACCTTTGCCCGGCTTTCACCGCCGCTTCGCAGCGAAACGGATCGCCAGGCGGCGTGCGCGGCGATCGGCGAGGGTGTCGTCGATGTGATCTCCAGTGGCCACGATCCGCGCGGTCCGGAGGACAAGCGGCTGCCCTTTGCCGACGCAGAACCGGGGATGGCGGGCGCGGAAACAGTGCTCGCCATGACGCTTAATCTGGTGCGCGATGGGGTGATTGGGATGGACCGCGTATTCGAGCTCCTTTCCACCAATCCGGCGCGTATTTTGGGCGTGCCCGCAGGCGCGCTTGAGCCTGGGCTTGAGGCGGACATAGCCGTCGTTGATCCGGACGCGCCCTGGATCGTTGATCGTTCTAAGATGGAAGCAACCGCCGACAACACGCCGTTTGATCGCCAAGGCGCGCAAGGGCGCGTGCGCGCGCTGATCAAGGGCGGCGTCGCAATCGATCTCTAGGCCAAGCCCCGTGGTGCCCAAACACAAACGGGCCGCCCGCAGGCGGCCCGAAGTCTTGCATGTGTTGCTTTGTGATGGAGACCGTTCCCCGGCGCGCCGGGCGCGGTCCGCTCACCTTATCGAGCAGCGGCGATGCGGGTGCCCTTGTCCACCGCGCCTTTGGGCGGGCTATTTTTCGAATAGGCAAAGCAGCCTCGGCCCGCCGACTTGACGGTCGAGCACATCTGCGCCGCGCCCTGACGGCCAAAGCCGGCTGCGGCGACGCGGTAATAGGTTTTGCCTTTCACCTCGGCCTTGGTGATCACAACATCGTGCTTGGCGAGTTGTGGGAACTTGCTCTTGAGCAGGGCCCAACCACGCTTGGCTTCAACCTCGCTGACATAGCTGCCGAGCTGCACCATATGGGTATCGCCAGTTGGGGCGGGCGCCTGAGCCACGCGCTTGGGCGCAGCTTGCGGCGCCGGGGCAGCGCTTTGCTGAATGCTCGAAGTCGGCAGTTCCTGCGTCACCGGGCGCGATACAAAGCGCAGCGGGGAGGGCTGGACGGTTTTCGAGCTGGTGCGCGCAACGGGTGCGGGCTTGGGCGAAGGAACGGGCACAGGCCCCGCGGCAATGCGCACAGGCGTCGGATCGACGCTCTTGACGGCGTCGTCGTCCTGCGCGCCGCGCTTGAACGTCATGGCTTCGGTTTGCGTCGCGCTGCCAGGAGCCTTGGCCACTTGCGCTGGCGTTTTGTCGACCGGGTTCGCCTGCTGCGCGTCGGCGACCATTTCCTTGGCACTCGGGAAGTTTCGAAGAGCGAGGCTCGTCGGCACGCCGTTGTCTTCGACCGCAGCAACGCCAAGCAGCGTCGAAACGCGGGCCATGTGATCTTCGGGACGTGCGTTCTGGGCCCAATCCGAGAGGCGCGCGTCGAGCTGATCGGCCGGCACGTCTTCGGCCGCCATCACCCGCGCAGCCCGCCAATTGCCTGCAAGCGCATAGGTGTAAGCGAGATTCTGACGGATCTTCGCGGTGTTCTGACCGGCGCGCAGAGCGTTGGTCAGGACAAACACCCCACGCTCTGGATTGCCTGCGAGCGCAAGCGCCAGACCGGCATCTGCGGGATCAAGGACGCTTTCCCAATCGCGCAGCTGCTTGAGAGCTTCCTTGCCGTTCCCCACCGCGGTGGTCGTCAACGCGTAGCTCAGAACTGTGCGCGCTTCGGTGTCGCCCAGCTCAAGCGCGTCGGCAAAGCTCTGAGCTGCTGAATCGTAACGGCCCGCATCAAGGTAGGCCGCGCCCAAAAGCGAGCGGTAGCCGGCGTTACGCGGCTCCGCGAGAACCGCAGATTCGGCGTATGTGATCGCTTTGGTGGTCTGGCCCTTTTCCAAAGCCGTCTGCGCTTTGTTGAAGGAGATTTCAGCCTCAGGCGCGGACGCGGTCGTGCACGCTGTCAACGTAGCGCTTGCGATTGCAGCAGAGGCGAGAAGGGCGAGCTTGGGTCCGAAGTCCCGACCGCTTTTGCGGTTCATGGTGTTGCTATCCATGTCGTATCCCCTGGTGTTCATGTCGTCGTTGGCGATCATTGGGTTGCGGTTACTTGGTTGCGGTTACTGGGTTTGCGTGTTGTTCTTTAATGGTCAGTCGCGCTTCATGCGCTCGACCAGCGTTTCGAGATCATCGATGTCATCAAGCAGCGCGTCGAGCGCTTCGGTCACAAGCGATTGCGCGCTTATGCCTTGCATGGTTGCAGCCACGCGCAGTTTGAGATGGCGGTCGGTGTCGAGCCGCAGCGTGAACGCGGCGCGGCGCGCTGTCGCGCCCTTGGCCGAAGACGGGTTTGCTTTTGTGCGCGGTTTCGAAACCTTCCTCGCGCGCTTGGCCTTGCCTGCCGTTCCGCGCTTCGCGCGCAGGAGCGGCCCTTCGACCTCCGGCTCGGGCAAGGGGGCGTCGAGCGCTTCGGCGCGCTGGGCGTCGCCCTTGGCCAGAAGGCGCTGCGCACGACGCTCTTGCTCGCTCACATTCACTGGCGTCTCAGTGTCGAACGTGTCCTCATTAGCGGGCGAGCGCTCCGTCTTGCGAGCGATCAACGGTGTGACGTTGGCGCTTGTGAGCGGATCAATGATCGGATGCGGGCCTTTGGGGTTTTCATCGTCCTCGGCTTCATACGACTCGTCATCGATCAAGCTCTCAACCAGGTCCGGCTCGTCTTCCTCGTCTTGCGAAGAAATAAGAACGGTTTCGGTTTTGCCTACGCGCTTGGCTGGCAAAAGCGGGATTTCATCTTCCAAGACATCGTTGGCCGCGTCTTCGCTGCCCATGTCGTTCCAGCCCAAATCTTCGAGCTGCTCTTCCGCAATCGCCGTGAACTCGGAGATGTTTTCAGGCAAGGGAGTGAGTTGCGGACGCATGGCTGGCTTTGCTCCACCCTTTCGAGCGAGCAGTGTAGGCCCAAGCGAGGCAAAGCTGGCTTCGGACATCATCGCAGCGGCGCCCTATTACTGCGCCACCCGGCGGCCGAAGCCGCCTGCGGGACGAGGCACACCGCCAGCATTTGCCGCTTGGCCCTTGGGCGCGGCGAAGACGGTGCGGCGGAAATTCTTCTCAAGCCGGTCGGAAATGTACTTCCACAGCGCGGTCATTTCCGCGGCTGAGCGGCTTTCGGGATCCACTTCCATCACCGTGCGGCCGTCGATCATCGACGCGGCGAAATCGGTGCGGTGGTGAAGCGTAATGGGAGCCACGGTGCCATGCTGCGAAAGCGCCACGGCGGCTTCGGAGGTGATCTTGGCTTTCGGCGTCGCCGCGTTGACCACAAAGACAAGCGGTTTGCCCGCGCGCTCACACAGATCAACCGTTGCGCCCACGGCGCGCAGATCATGCGGGCTTGGACGGGTCGGGACCACAATCAACTCCGCCACGCTGATCACCGATTGGATCGCCATGGTTATGGCGGGCGGCGTGTCGATCACGGCGAGCTTAAAGCCCTGCTGGCGCAGGACCTGAAGGTCGTTGGCAAGACGCGAAACCGTGGTCTGCGCAAAGGCTGGGTATTCCGCCTCGCGCTCGTTCCACCAGTCTGCAAGCGAGCCCTGGGGGTCAATATCGATAAGCACGACCGGGCCAGCGCCCGCGCGCTGAGCCTGGACGGCAAGGTGTCCGGACAGGGTCGTTTTCCCCGATCCGCCTTTTTGCGATGCCAAAGCGAGTACACGCAACGCTCTCGTCCCCCTGGGTTAGCCCAATTTGCGCCGCTGGTTTGCGGCTGGATGCCAGAGTGGATCGCAGACTACCCCTAATTTAGAGTTAACGTTGCGACTTCGGTTGCGGACCTTGCGGGACCTGAGCGCAATTGTCTTTGCCCATGGAAACCGTGATTTGCGCCGATCAGGGCGAGGTCCGCGCGAGCGCTTCAACCATTTGCTAACCGATTATTCACTATGAAGCGAAGGGTTGAAGCAATTTATGCAGCCGCGCGCGGGCATCAGAGCGTGCGCACGGCTCAGTTTGGAAAGAGCCGCGTTGTCGGTCTTTTTAGCTGACACTGCACTGAAAGGGTAAGGAGCGCGAGGATCCATGGTTTATCGTAGTCGCAACGCAGATCGAACATTGGGCCCCGCCCGCTCCTCCGCGGTCCTCATCGCGGCGCTGGCCGCCGTATCCGCACAACCGCTCGCCGCCGATGTTAAGCGCGGGGTCGACGCGTGGAGCGCGGGCGACTTCGACACCGCCGTAAACGAATGGAGTTTGCCGGCGCAAAACGGTGACGCGGACGCTTTGTTCAATCTCGCCCAGGCTTATCGTCTGGGGCGCGGAGTGACCGCGGACATAACCCGTGCGCGCCAACTCTATGCGGAAGCGGCGCAAAAGGGTCATGTGAAGGCGGCGGATAATTACGGGCTTCTGCTGTTCCAGCAAGGCGAGCAGCAGACCGCAATGCCGTTCATCCGGGCCGCTGCGGAGCGCGGGGATCCGCGCGCGCAATATGTTTTGGGCCTCGCGCATTTCAACGCTGATTACGCCCCAAAAGACTGGGTGCGCGCCTACGCACTGCTTACACTTGCGCAGGGCTCGGGGTTGCCGCAAGCCAGCGGTGCGCTGGCCCAGATGGACAAGTACATCCCGATGAATCAACGGCAGCAGGCACAGCTTCTTGCGCGGGAGATTGAAGTGGAAGCGGGCAAGCGCCGCGCCGCCGAACTGGCCGCAGCCGAGCTTGCCAAAGGCGCTCCGGCAAACCCTGGGGCGGTATCGCCGACACAACCTGCCGCGATGGCCTCGGCTCCGTCATCTCCGACGCCTGCGCGCGTGGCGCAAAGCGCACCCCCACCCGCTCCGGTTGCGGTGAGCGCCCGTCCGACGCCGACCGTGCGCGCGGGCGCGTGGGGCGTTCAGCTTGGCGCGTTTGGCGTCGCGTCCAACGCCGAAAGGCTGTGGATCAAGCTTGCCGACAACCCAGCCCTTGTGGGCACCAAGAAGGCGTTGGTCCCTTCAGGCGGTGTAACACGGCTGCGGGCGATGGGCTTTTACAGCCGGGCCGAGGCCTCACGCGCGTGCGAGCAATTGCAAGCGCAAGGTCAGGCTTGCCTGGTGTCCAAGCCCAACGCCTGAGCTGGGCCGCTTTGCGGATTAATCCGCTTTCCCTTGCCCACGCGCCTGCTAGATAGGCGGTCAAGGGGGATCATTTATGAGCTTGACCGTCAGCCCAGGTGAGGCCGAGCTGGTTTTTGGCGACAAAATGTCGGACGCAGCGCCTGTCGCCACCCAGGATCGTATTTCAAGCCTCGATTTCATCCGGGGGCTTGCCGTCATGGGTATCTTGGCGGCGAACATCGTCGCTTTCGGACAGCCCGGCAGTGCGTATTTCTGGCCCGAAGCCTTCCTGGTCGACGCGGGCGATCCGGGCGGATGGCAGTGGATTGCGCAATTCGTCCTGATCGATGGCAAGATGCGCGGGCTTTTCACGCTGCTCTTCGGAGCGGGTATGTACCTCTTCATGGAACGCGCCTGGGCGAGGGGCTCCACCCGCTGGCTGCAAGTGTGGCGGCTGGTCATGCTTTGGGGTTTTGGCCTCATCCATTTCTATCTGATCTGGTTTGGCGATATCCTGGCGATGTACGCCACAATCGGACTTTTTGCGCTCGTGTTTATGGGGTTCCAGCCCGGCACGCAGATCCGCATCGGCCTTTTCATCTACGCTCTGGGCTGCATCTTTTTCGGCGGGGCGTTGTCGATGCAGTATCTGAGTGCCGAGACGGGTACCGTTTGCGCGGAACCCTGGGCCGCTGAGGCTCGAGCCGGCATTCTTGAGGGCTTTGACAGGCAGCGCGCGGATGATGCTGAGGTGGCCATGCACCAACAGAGCGGGGATTACGCCGCGCTGATCGCCGAGCGCTTCAAACAGCAGTGGTTTTTCCCGTTTGTGAACCCGATTTTCCTTCTCCTCGAGACGTTGCCTTTGATGCTTATGGGCATGGGGTTGTACCGTCAGGGCTTTTTTAGCGGTGGCTACAACCCTGCCAAAATGCAGCTTTGGGGTTGGACCGGCGTGATCGTTGGTGGTGGCCTCTCGCTCGCGATCGGGCTGTTTATACAGGCTGAGGGCTTCTCGCTGGTTGGTGTCAACTCGGCGTTTATCGGCTGGAGCATAGCGCCCCGGCTCATGATGGTGCTGGGCATGGCGGCGCTGCTGGTTGAGTACTCCAAAACCGCCACCGGTTGGCTGGCTGAACGGATATCCGCCGCGGGCCGGGCGGCCTTTACCAATTATCTGGGCACCTCAATTGTGATGATGATCGTCTTCCAAGGTTGGGGGCTGGGGCTGTTTGGCGAACTCAACCGTCCGATGCTCTACCTTGTGACATTTCTCACTTGGGCCTTGATGCTGACCTGGTCCAAGCCGTGGCTGGAGCGCTACCGTTATGGTCCGCTCGAATGGGTTTGGCGGTGCCTGACCTACCGCCAAGTTTTCCAGCTTCGCCGGTAGCCAAACGGTCGATTGGTGCCGGTTGCGAGGCGCATTGAAACGAAAACTGCTTGCAAATAAGAATGGCTCGCATAAATGTCTTTCTGCTAACGCCTCGCAGGAAAGATTCGGCGCTCCATGTACATTTGCATCTGCAACGCAATAAGGGAATCGGACCTCCGCGAGGCTGCGATTGGCCATGATGGCGATGCAGAAGCGACATACGCGACGCTCGGCAAGCGACCAAATTGCGGCCAATGCCTTGAGAAAGCAGACAAAATCATCGACCAGGAGCGCATTGACGCATCTTGCGAGAACGTCGCAGTATAAGCGCCCATCTCGCTATTGCGAGAAGATCGCAAGCAACTGTTTTTAAATAAAAATATCGGAACGCACCTCTTGTTTCTCCGTTGATAGCGCGCATACTATGTGTGCAACAGCCGCTGGTCTTTGATCCAGCGCAATGGGATTTAAGAAAGCAGGAGCACAGCGCCATGAAGGGCGATCCGAAAGTCATTGAGTTTCTCAACAAGGCGCTCACGAACGAGCTGACCGCTATCAACCAGTATTGGTTGCACTACCGCGTTCTGGACGATTGGGGCGTGACCAAGCTCGCGCAATACGAGCGCAAGGAATCGATCGAAGAGATGGAGCACGCCGACAAGCTGGCCGCGCGTGTTCTGTTCCTCGGCGGGCTCCCCAACTTCCAGGCGATCCACAATTTGCGCGTGGGCGAGACGGTGGAGGAAATTCTGCAAGCCGATATGAAGCTCGAAGAAGACGCTATCCCGCTGCTGCGCGACGCGGTCGAGCATTGCGAAAAGGTGCGCGACTATGTCAGCCGCGATCTCTTCAACCATATCCTCGACAACGAGGAAGAACATGTCGACTTCCTCGAAACGCAGTTCGATTTGATCGAGCGCATGGGCCTGCAGAACTACGTCCAGCTGCAAAGCAAGGCGGCGGGCGAGGACTAAGTCTAAGGTCAGGACGAAAAGACGGGCGGCGCCGCGATGCGCCGCCTGTCTTTTGCATACTCTAAGCTTCGCTGTCGCCCTTGGGCCCGTCTGCAGCGAGCAGGGTTTCACGAAAGAAGTATCCTAGGCCGGTAATCAGAAGGCCAATCGTAAGCACCCAAAGGATCGCGATAAACACCCCAACCGATGCCTCGACAAAGGCGGAAACGAACAAGACCGCGACCACAAGGCTGATGATTACGGCGGCCCCGGTGGAAAACTTGATAGCGAGACGCGCGAAGACGCGCCGCGTCTTGAGCCATTCCACCTCGCGCGCATGGCCAGCTTCGCAAGCGCTGTCAGCCGGGCTCGACAATCGCTCGATGCGCCCAGCGAGCCAGATCAGCCGCGCCATCATCACATTCATCAAGCTGCCAATGCCCACCAGCAAGAAGGCGGGGGCAAGGCTCAGCTCCACCGCGCTCTGGACACGGGCGGTTGAGGCGTTGGTGCCAATCATATCGAGCCCGACGGCTTCGCCTACGGAGCCCAACACTTCCAGCATCAGGCCTTTTCGCTCCCGCCTGAATAGTTTCCGCCGCCGCCCCTATTGGCGTTGTAAGGGTTTTTCGGGCTTTTGAGCACCACGCGCACCGGCACGGCCTCAAAGCCGAGCTTGGCGCGGATGCCGTTCACCAGATAGCGCTCATAGCTCTTGGGCAGCGCGTCGAGCCTCGTCCCGAAGATAACGAAGCGCGGCGGGCGGGTGCCCGCTTGGGTGATGTATCTGAGCTTGATCCGGCGGCCTCCGGGTGCAGGGGGAGGGTTCGCTTCCATTGCGTCATCAAACCAGCGGTTGAGCGCGGCGGTGGGAACGCGCTTGGACCAGCTCGCGCGGATTTCAAACGCCGCACCGAGCATCGTGTCGAGGCCTTTCCCGGTCTTGGCGCTGACCGCAAACAGGGGAACCCCCCGCACCTGAGCGAGGCCATCGCCCAATGCGGCTTTTATGCCGTTAAAGATGCCCGACGGCGTCTCGGCGGTGTTCTGGCCCGCAATATCCCACTTGTTGATCGCGATCATCAGCGCGCGGCCTTCTTCCAGGACCATACTGGCGATCTTGAGATCCTGGTGTTCAAGGCCTTTGGTGGCGTCGAGCAACAGCACCACCACTTCGGCAAAATCGACCGCACGCCGTGCATCGGCGACAGAGAGTTTCTCGAGCTTCTCGGTGACGTTGCGTTTCTTGCGCATACCGGCGGTGTCGATCAGGCGGATTTGGCGCACACCATCGCCGTCTTCGCCGTCGGCTGCGACGCGCGGATCGCGCCATTCCCAGTCGATGGCTATCGAATCGCGGGTGATCCCGGCTTCGGGTCCGGTCAGCAGACGATCTTCACCAAGCAATTGGTTGATGAGCGTCGATTTGCCCGCGTTGGGGCGGCCGACGATGGCGAGCTTGAGAGGTCCGAGAGGCGCGTCCTCATCCTCAATCGCAAGTTTGGCCATCTCGACCTGCTGCTCCCAAGCTTCGGCCTTATCGCCGATGATCGGCCAGAGCGCCCCGAACAGGTCCGCGACGCCTTCGCCGTGTTCAGCGGAGAGCGCGACCGGCTCTCCCAGCCCCAGAGAATAGGATTCCAGCACACCGCTTTCGCCCGCTGCGCCTTCGGCTTTGTTGGCAACCAGCACGATGGGAACGTTGCTCCCGCGCAGATAGCGCGCGATCTCGTTGTCGAGCGGGGTGAGGCCGGCGCGCGCGTCAATCACGAACATCGCGGCGTCGGCGCCTTCAAGGCTCGCCTCGGTTTGCAGGCGCATGCGGCCCGGCAAGGTCTGCGCGTCCTCGTCCTCCCACCCGGCGGTGTCGACCACGTTGAATTCGAGGCCGGCGACCTCAGCGTCGCCCTCGCGGCGATCGCGGGTGACGCCCGGCTGATCATCGACGAGCGCCAGCTTCTTGCCCACCAGACGGTTGAACAAGGTCGATTTGCCCACATTGGGGCGACCGATAATGACGATGGTGGGTTTCATGATGGCTCGCAAGTGCATCCTGCGAGCGGATTAGGCAAGCTCGCCGAGTGAGGCTGGGGCCCTTACAGGAAAAATCAGCCCTTCTTGGCGACGGGTGGATCTTCGCCCAGGTCTTCAAACCACGCCTCGACTTCGCCGGGCAGTTTGATCAGCAGCGGGCGGCCTTTGCGGTCAACGGTCTTGCCCGCCTGCACTTTCACCCAGCCTTCAGAGATCGAATATTCCTCGATATCGGTTCGCACCTTGCCTTTGAACCGGATGCCAACGCCGCGTTGCAGCGCTTCGGCTTCGAAATGGGGGCTCGCAGGGTGGACAGCGAGGTGATCGGGCGGAACATCGCTGGGGTTTGGATTGGCGTTTTCTTCTGACATGCGCGCGCCCTTATCCGCGCTTTGCTCTGGTCACAAGCGCAGAGTGCTTGCCCTTTTGCGCTCCACCCGATAGAGGCGCTTCAAACGCGCGCGGGGGACCTTACCGGTTTCCCGCGCGGCTTCGTTCGGGCTTTGCGGGCGTGGCGGAATTGGTAGACGCGCTGGTTTTAGGTACCAGTATCGCAAGATGTGGGGGTTCGAGTCCCTTCGCCCGCACCAATTCGCGCCGCGACGCTGTCGGAAAGGGGGCCGCAGCGCCCGTCACAAAATTCGCTTACAAAGGCATTAAAGTACTATCCCCATGCAGACCAAGCAGACTGTCAACGAAGGCCTCAAACGCGCCTACACCATCACGATCACCGCGGCTGAACTGAGCGCGAAGATCGAAGCGGAGATCAAGAAGATCGCGCCGCAGGTGAAAATGCCGGGTTTCCGCCCAGGCAAGGTTCCGGCCAATCTCGTCAAGAAGATGCACGGCGAACAGCTTCACGCGCAGACGCTTAACGACATGATTCGCGAATCGGTCGACCAGCTGACCAAGGATGAAGAGCTGCGTCCCGCGATGCAGCCCGCCGTCTCGCTGGGCGAGGACTATGAAGAAGGCAAAGACGCCGAAATCACGGTTGAGCTCGAAGTGCTGCCGGTGGTGGAAGCGCCGAGCGTTGAGGGTCTCAAGCTTGAAAAGCTGTTGGTTCCCGCCGCTGAAGAGCAGATCACCGAAGCGATCGAAGGCATTGCCGGCCAAAACAAAAGCTACAAGGATGCGGCCAAGACCAAGAAGGCGGCGGAAGGCGACCAGCTTATCATCGATTTCGTTGGCAAACTGGACGGCGTGGAGTTTGAAGGCGGCAAGGCCGAAGACGCTCCTCTGGTGATTGGTTCGGGCGCGTTCATTCCGGGCTTTGAAGAGCAACTGACGGGCTCGAAGACGGGTGATGAGAAGACCATCACGGTGACTTTTCCTGAAGAGTACCAGGCCGAAAACCTCGCTGGCAAGGAAGCGACCTTTGACATCACTGTGAAGCAGGTGAAGGTAGAAACTGAGACCAAGATCGACGATGAATTCGCGACGAATCTCGGCCTCGATAGTCTCGACAAGCTCAAAGAGATCATGAAGGGCCAGCTTGAACAACAGACCGCTGGCCTCACCCGCACGCAGATGAAACGCCAACTGCTCGACCAATTGGCCGAGGGCCACGACTTTGAAGTGCCAGCGGGCATGGTTGAAGCGGAGTTTGAGCAGATCTGGGCCCAGCTTCAGCAGGAAGCGGCCAAGGAAGAAGACCCGGAGGCCGCTCTTAAGCAGATCGAAGACGAAAAGGACGATTATAAGTCGATCGCCGAACGGCGTGTGCGTCTTGGTCTGTTGCTGTCCGAGATCGGCCAGGCCAACAATGTCGAAGTCAGCTCGCAGGAGATGGCGACCCTGATCCAGCAGGCGGCGCAGCAATATCGCGAGGAAGACCGCGAGCGCTTCCAGCAATATATCCAGTCCGACCCGATGGCCGCCGCTCAGCTGCGCGCGCCGCTCTATGAGGACAAGGTCGTCGACTTCCTGTTCGACAAAGCCGAGATTACCGAGCGTGAAGTGACCGCGGAAGAGCTGCAAGCTGCCATTGAAGCGGACGACGACGCGGAAACCGAAAAGGCCAAGGCCGCGCCCAAGAAGGCCGCGACCAAAAAGGCGCCCGCAAAGAAGGCTGCGGCGAAGAAAGCCGCGCCCAAGAAGGATGGCGCGGAAGCGAAACCGGCGGCCAAGAAGGCACCGGCTAAGAAAGCTCCGGCCAAGAAACCTGCCGCCAAGACCACCGCTGCGAAGAAGGCTCCAGCCAAGAAGCCCGCAGCCAAGAAGGCGCCCGCCAAGAAGACGGACGACGCGGCTTAATTCTCAATCCTATTGAGCGGACCACCGCTTGAACGAAGGCGCGGGCAACTTGGTTGTCCGCGCTTTTTCGTAGGCGTGGCCCACTTTCAACACGTCGTGATCGGCCCATTTTGCGCCGAAGAAGCTGATACCCACCGGCAAGTTCTCAATCGCGCCCATAGGTACGGTGAGGTGCGGATAGCCAGCGATCGCGGCCGGAGAGCCAAAGCCGATGGAGCCGTTAAAGCTATCGCCATTGACAAGGTCGCTCACCCAGGCGGGGCCGCGCGTGGGCGCGATGAGGAACTGGACATCATGCTCGGCTAGAATCGCATCGAGTGTTTCCTTGCCAGCGATGCGAAGCGCGTTCTCGCGCGCGGTTTCATACTTCTCGCGTTCGGTTTCAGCCTCGGCCTCGATAAACGTTTCCTGGCCAAACCACCGCAACTCGCGGGTCTTGTTAGCGTCATTGAAAGCGATCAGATCGGCCAGGCTGCGCGGGGTTGTGAGCCCGTCCATCTCAGGGATCGAGCGCAAATACTTGCCCATCTCCTCGCGCAGCTCGAATTTGAGCACGGTGAAACTGTCGCGGTACATTTCGCGGTTGATGTCGTGTTCGATATTCACCAGCACCGCGCCCGCCGCTTCGAGATCGGCGCGCGCCTTGGAGAAGACCGCGCGCAGATCCTCGCGATTGCCCAGCTGGTTGACCATCACGCCAATGCGTACGCCTTTGAGCGAGAAGCTATCGAGGTCCACTGTGTAATCTGCGATCCGCGGCACGCCCACGGTGGCGGCGTCCGATGGGTCCTCGCCCGCGATCGCGCTCAACAGCAAGGCCGCGTCAGAGACCGTTTGCGTCATCGGCCCGGCGGTGTCCTGAGTGGAACTGATCGGGATCACGTGAGTGCGGCTCACGATACCGACGCTGGGCTTGAAGCCGACGACGCCGTTGATCGAAGCGGGGCAGGTGATCGATCCGTTGGTTTCCGTGCCGATAGCGCCCCAGGCCATGCCCGCCGCAATCGCCGCGCCGCTGCCGGAGGACGAACCGCACGAATTGCGATCCATTGCGTGCGGGTTGCGGGTCAGGCCGCCAATCGCGCTCCACCCGCTGGTTGAGTTGTCGCCGCGAATATTGGCCCATTCCGAAAGGTTGGTCTTGCCCAGCACGACGCCGCCTGCGGCGCGCAAATTGGCGATCATCGGCGCATCGCGGCGCGTAAAGTTGTATTGGAGAGCGAGGCTGCCCGCCGTGGTCGCCCATTCCTGGGTATCGATGTTGTCCTTAACCAGCACACTGCGCCCGCCCATCGGTCCTTTGCCCGCTGCAGCGCGCGCTTTGAACCCGGCCGTGAGCGAATGGGTGATGACCGCGTTGACGCCATCGGGTCCGTCATCAAGCTGTTCGATCCGTTCGACCCTCTGCGCGATATCGGCTTCCGCGTCAAAAGACGTCTCTGCAGCGGTTTGCGCGATAGCGAGACCACCGCCGGTTGCGGCAAGGGCTACAAGGCTGATGGGAAGAAGGCGGGCGACGCGAACACGTTTTATCATGCGCGCGACTGTTGCCGTTCACGCCTCGCGGCGCAAGCGATTTGCAGCCGATGGCCTAGGCTTGCTGGGCTTGGCCTTTGGTCCCTTCGCCCTTCACGCTTTCACTTTTTCCGGGGCGGGTCCCGGCGCTTGGGTCTTCCTTGGCCAAGATTGCGAGAGGGTCGATCCCCTCTTTGGCCCAGACCGCAAGGCACTCTTCGTAGACGCGCGCGGGCTTCATGTTGAGTTTGGCGCGCGCCTTATCGGGGGTGAGAGCCAGCAGGTCGCGGATTGATTGTTCGGCAATCGGCACGCAATTCTTGCCCGCAGCCTTGGCATCCCAGATCGCGCGCAGCACCGGGGCCTTGGTTGTCACGCTGGTCTTCATCACCAGCGAACCCGCGACGCCCAGGATCAGATGACCGTGGCTGGGGCGCTGGCCGAAGACATAGGCGCCCAAGGTCGCTTCGCCCAACGTGTCGCGACCAATGCCGGAGAGCAAGTGAAGCAGATCATGCGTGTCGCGCAGGCGATCGTTATACCATTCGATCTGATCGTCCGGCCGCCCGCCTTCGAGGCGGAACTCTTCGAATTCCGCGACAAGGCCGGCCGCGCTCAGGCCTTCGGTTTCCATATAATCGCAATAGGCGTGGGCGAGGCTGCCTTCGGGATAGTCACGGCGCAAGGTCTCGTGATCGTCAAGGATGTCGGGCAGGAACGGTTCGGTCTCGAACACCCGTTTGCCTTCGTCGGTGGACAGGAAGGCCGCGACGGTCTTGTCAACATCGACCCAGGGGAGGTGGTCGAAAAAGCGGAAGACCTCAGAGGTGTCCTCTTTGTCCTTCTTGAACTCAAAGAAGTGGTACCAGGCTTTGCGCAAGTCGCGCTTATAGGGTTCGCGTTCGGGCGCCCAGAAAGGCACTGTCTTCAGCCGTGAGGCCGCCGTTTCAGAAGGGGCGATAGTACCGATTGCGTTCATCCCAACACTCCTTTGGACGAGCTCGGCGCTTGCGCTTAAGCGCCGTGTCTCAAAGCCTTGCGTCGCCACGGGCGTAGCACGTTTACAAACGGTTCACCATAATCTCGGTTTCCAACTTATGGCCCGCCATACCCGCGCCACTGCGTAGGGCGCCCGACGTTCAAACCACGCGTTTGTACGCGACGCGGCCTGCGCGCAGGGTCTTGTGGTAAACGCGGACATGATCGGACCGGTGTCGCCGCCGTTCTTCCCAAGGGAATCGCAGCGCAATTGGTTAAGGCCCTTGAACAATCCGTACGAGGCTCCGAAATAGCCATCTCAGTACCCAAAAGGACCTCAACCCCATGATCGATCTGCTCGGCAATTCCGGCGAAACCTTTGGCGCGCAAGGCCAGTTTACGCGCGACCCTCTGACCGGCGCTTTGGTGCCCGTGGTGGTCGAGCAGACCAGCCGGGGAGAGCGCAGCTTCGACATCTTCTCGCGGCTCTTGCGCGAGCGGATCGTGTTTGTCACCGGGCAGATCGAAGACGGGATGGCTTCGCTTATCACCGCGCAGCTGTTGTTTCTGGAAAGCGAGAACCCGTCCAAGCCGATCAGCATGTATATCAACTCGCCCGGCGGCGTGGTGACCGCTGGTCTGCAGATTTACGACACGATGCGCTACATCCGTCCGCGCGTTTCCACGGTTGTCATGGGGCAGGCCGCGTCGATGGGCAGCTTCCTTTTGGCCGCGGGTGAACCGGGCATGCGCGTGGCGCTCCCCAACGCCCGCGTGATGGTGCACCAGCCTTCGGGCGGCGCGCGGGGTATGGCGTCGGATATTGAGATCCAGGCGCGCGAAATCCTGCGCATCCGCACAAGGATGAACGATCTTTATGTTCAGTTCACCGGTCGCAGCCTAGAAGAGATTGAAAAGGCGATGGACCGCGACACCTTCCTCGAAGCCGAAGAGGCCAAGGAATTCGGTCTGGTCGACGAGGTGTTTGAGACGCGTCCTGAGAATGAGGGCGAAGGTTCAGAACCGGGTTCGGGCGGCGCTCCGGAGTAAGGCGCGCTTCCTCTGGCGCTCCAATAGTGCCTGAATGGACCCAAAATGCACCGCCAGACATTGATTCATCTGGCGTGGCTTATATTGTTTGCGAGTCCGCGTGAGTTTCTCGTCACGATTCTCCCCCGGATTCAAGGGAAGCAGGAATGACCAAATTGAGCGGATCTGACAGCAAGAGCACTCTGTATTGCAGCTTCTGCGGGAAGTCGCAGCATGAAGTGCGCAAGCTGATCGCAGGCCCCACCGTCTTCATTTGCGATGAATGCGTTGAACTGTGCAACGATATCATCCGAGAAGAGACCAAGCAGGGTCTGGGCGGCAAGAAAGAGGGCGAGGTCCCCACGCCCAAAGAGATTTTCGGCACGCTCAATGACTATGTGATCGGGCAAAATTCGGCCAAGCGCAATCTCTCGGTCGCGGTCCACAACCACTACAAACGCCTCAACCATTCGGGCAAGGCGGGCGATGTTGAGCTCGCCAAGTCGAATATCCTGCTCGTCGGGCCGACGGGTACGGGCAAGACGCTGCTCGCGCAGACGCTGGCGCGCACGTTTGATGTGCCCTTCACCATGGCCGACGCAACGACGCTGACCGAAGCGGGCTATGTCGGCGAGGACGTTGAGAACATCATCCTCAAGCTGCTTCAGGCGTCGGACTACAACGTTGAGAAAGCGCAGCACGGCATCGTCTATATTGATGAGATCGACAAGATCACACGCAAGGCCGAAAACCCCTCGATCACGCGCGACGTGTCGGGCGAAGGCGTGCAGCAGGCGCTTTTGAAGCTGATGGAAGGCACCACAGCAAGCGTCCCGCCCCAAGGTGGTCGCAAGCATCCGCAGCAGGAATTCCTTCAGGTCGATACGACCAACATTCTGTTCATTTGCGGTGGCGCCTTTGCCGGCCTCGATAAGATCATCGCGGATCGTTTGCAGAAGCGCTCGATCGGCTTTGGCGCGCATGTCGCCGATCCGGATAAGCGGAAAGTGGGTGAGCTGCTCGAAAAGAGCGAGCCGGAAGATCTCCTCAAATTCGGCCTGATCCCTGAATTTGTCGGCCGTCTGCCGGTGATTGCGACCCTGCACGATCTTGATGTTGATGCGCTGGTCACGATCCTGACCGAGCCCAAGAACGCCATCGTCAAGCAATACAGCAAGCTGTTCGAGCTCGAAGATGTCGATCTCACCTTCACCGACGACGCGTTGAAAGCCATCGCTGAGCGCGCGATCAAGCGCAAGACCGGCGCGCGCGGCCTACGCTCGATCGTCGAAGGCATATTGCTCGACACGATGTTCGATCTTCCCGACATGGAAAATGTTAGCGAGATCGTCATCGATGGCGATGTCGTCGCGGGTGCGAAAGAACCGATCCAGGTCGTCTCTAACGATGATGAGAAGGGCGAGAAGGAAGAAGCAGCCTAATGGACGCAGGCCAGGCGCTCTCAGGCGCGGCCTATGCGTGCGTCGCGTTGGCGTGTTTTCTTATCGCTGGCTCTGCGGTCTGGGCCAATCAGCGCTTCGCCGGTTTTGAGCGGCTACCCCGACAGTTTGGCGCGACACTCAAGCCACGGGCCTATGCGCCGCGCTGGGTTATGGTGTGGCTTATGCCCGCCCTGTTGGTTGGCGTGCTGTGTTTTATCGCTGCGTTGTTCGCTTTCTTGCCACCCGAACACGTGAACGGGGATCCAAGTCTCGGCCTGATCCTCGCCAGCTCAGGCCTCGTCGGCGCGCAAGGCTTTTCCCTTTGGTTGCTTACGCGCTGGGCGAACGGGCAGGATTGAGGGCCCGCAACTTCCTTTTCGTGTGCAGCCAGAACAAGCTGCGCAGCCCGACCGCGGAACACATTTTCGCCGATGTGGAGGGGATAAACACGCTGTCCGCGGGCACCAATTCGGATGCGCCGGAACCGCTTTCAGACGAGCTCGTGGAATGGGCCGATTTCATCTTCGTTATGGAAGCGATCCACCGCAACAAGCTGCGTAAAAGGCACAGACGCGCGCTCAAGGACCAGCGGGTGATCGTGCTGAATATTCCCGATGAATACGAGTATATGGATCCCGCGCTTGTCGCGCGTCTGGAGCATGCGATGGCGCGTTGGCTCCCGATGGAGCGAGCCAGTACGTCGTGAAAACCATCGGCGTTCTTGGTGGAATGAGCTGGGAGAGCTCGGCGCAGTATTACGCTCTGATCAACCGCGCTGTGCGTGACCGCTTGGGCGGGATCGCGTCCGCCAAGTTTCTGATGCGCAGCTTCGATTTTGCCGAGATCGCCCGTCTTCAGGCGGAGGGCGAGTGGGAACAGCTTGGCGTGATGCTGGCCGAGGCGGCGGTGCGGCTGGAGCAAGCGGGCGCCGACACCATACTGATCGCCACCAACACGATGCATCTTGTCGCCCCAAAAGTGCAGGACGCGATCACCATCCCCTTGCTGCATATCGCCGATCCTCTGGGCGCGGCGCTCAAGACCGCTGGGCACGCACGCGTGGGGCTGCTCGCGACCCGCTTTACCATGGAGCAGAGTTTCTATGTCGAGCGGCTCGCGGCGCATGGTGTCGAGGTGATTGTCCCCGATGAGGCGGAGCGGGGGGAACTCCATCGCATCATCTTTGAGGAATTGTGCGCCGGTGAACTCCACAAGGGGTCCCAGGACTTCGCGTGCGGTGCGATCGCTGACCTTGATACAAGAGGGGCCACCGCTATCGCGCTCGCCTGCACCGAGCTGATGCTTCTGATCAAGCCGGGAGACAGCGTTCTCCCGCTGTTCGACACCACAGCGCTCCATTGCCAGGCGGCGGTGGACTTTGCGCTTGGCGACTAGCCGCGCCCGGCGCCGCTACCCGCGCTTCACCGACCGCAAAGCTTCGCGCATGTCTTGCGCGCGCTTGGCATAGATCTTCTGCGCGTCGGCCAGGGTTTGCGCCTCAGCCGTGCTCGGATGGCCGCCGTCGAACGGGGGCGCGGGGTTGTATTCCATCGCGAGCTGGATCAGCCGCGCGGTTTCTTCGCCAAAGACCTCGGAAATAACCGTGAGGCTGAAATCGACCCCCGAGGTCACGCCCCCTGCGGTTATGAGATTGCCGTCGACCACCACGCGGCCTTCGGTGAACACCCCGCCGCAATCGGCGATTACATCGGTGTAGCCCCAGTGGCTCGTGACCCTTCGCCCTTTGACTAGGCCTAGCGCGCCCAGAGCAAACAAGCCCGTGCACACAGAGGTGATGTACTGAGCTTGGCGGCACTGACGCTCGACAAAGCTGAGGAAGTAAGGATCGCGGATAGCGTCCATCACGCCGGATCCACCGGGCACGCAGACCAGATCGGCGGCGGGGCAGTCGGCAAAGGTGTAGGGCGCCGCCACAGCAAAGCCGCTGTCGGTTTCAACCGGCTGCGCGTTTTGGGCAGCGACGCACAATTGCAGACCACGCACTTTGGCAAACATTTGCGCAGGGCCGGTGAAGTCCAGCTGCGTGACCTGGTCAAAAATCGGGATCACCACTCGAAACGCCATGCCAATCTCCATCGCTCCAACCTTGTGAAGCACACAGGCGATGGGGGATCAACGTTCGCGGAGAGTCAAAAAGGAGCGTCTTCCAAAGGCAAAACTCCGCCCGGCGATGGAGGTTCGCCGGACGGAGCCTTGGATTGCGCGGCCTCGAGTGGGAGGATGGGAACGGTGAGGCCGCGCTGACTGATAATCGAGATACGGATCAGGCCGGCAAAAAGACGCCATCGGTTACGTGAATAACGCCATTCGATGTCATCACGTCGGCGGCGATGACCGTCGCGGTGCCGCCTTTGCCATCGGTGATCACCACTTTGCCCTCAACCACAGCGGCGGTGAGGGTTTCGCCCGCCAGCGTTTCCACCTTGGCGGTGCCGTTGCCCGCTTCAATGAGGCCAATCAGCGTCGAAGCCGTCACTTTGCCAGCCACGGCGTGATAGGTGAGGATCTTGGTCAGTGTCGCCTTGTTCTCGGGCTTGACGAGGGTGGCAACGGTGCCGTCGGGGAGCTTGGCGAAACCATCATCGGTTGGCGCGAAAATCGTGAACGGGCCTGGACCTTGGAGCGTTTCGACAAGACCAGCGGCCTTGATGGCCGCCACAAGCGTGTTGTGCGATCCGGTGCTCATCGCGGTGGCCACGATATCGGGCTTGCCGGCTTCGCCTTCTTTGTGATGGTCGGCGTGCGCAGGCGCCGCAACGATAACGCTAGCGCATGCGGCGAGCGAGGCCAGCAGCGCGGATTTCAAACGGGTCGGGATCGAGGTCATGGGATTCTCCTTGGTTTTGTTGCAAGCCCCCATTCTTGCGTCAGAGCTACGGGACATCCCATGGCGCAGATGCATGTTTTCAGACACGCGCTGCCAATTCGTATCGCTTGGTATCAAGCGGCAAGGGGCAAAGGGGCCGATCACAACCTCAACTGGGTCGACCGGGTCGGACGTACGGTTGCGCGCGGGTAAGCGGTTCGCGCCGGTCCTTTGGGGATATAGGGTCAAACGCGAACCGCTCAGATTGCCAATCAACCGGGCAGGAAAACGCCATCGGTGAAGTGAATGACGCCATTAGAGGTCGTAACGTTGGCGCGGGTCACCGCCGTGGCGCGGCCAGCGGCGTCGGTGATCACAATGTTCGACCCTGACAAGCGCGCGGTCAACGTACCACCAGCGACCGTTTTGATCGAGGCCTCGCCGCCACCGGAATTGACCAGGTTGACAAGATCGCTGCTGCGCACTCGACCGGCCACCACATGGTAGGTGAGGATGCTGGCCAGTGTGCCCTTGTTCTTGGGCTGGACAAGGCTTTCGACCGTGCCTTCGGGCAACTTGGCGAAAGCGGTGTCGGTCGGGGCGAAGACAGTGAAGGGGCCATCGCTTTTGAGGGTGTCGACCAGGTCGGCGGCCTTGACGGCGGCGACGAGCGTGGTGTGAACCTTGCTGCCGGCGGCGGTGTCAACAAGATCGGCTTGCGCTTTGCTGCGCTTGTGGTGGGCAAAGACGGGCTCGGGGGCGAGGGTCATCACCCCGGTTGAAGCGACGGCGAGGGCCAGAATGGTGGCTTTGCCAAAGGTCGAGAACTGGTTTGGGATCGAGGTCATTGCATTCTCCTTTGTTGCTGCAAGCCCTCCCGATCTTGCGCAGGAGCTACGCAATGCTTCTTTGTGAAGATGCGCCGATGCCAAAGTTTATTTGAATATTGCAAAACCCAGTGTTTTGTCCGGTTTGCCAAGACGGTGGCTGACGCCGAGTGTCAGACCTGTCCGAACGCACCTTGCGCAACCACCGGCCCCGCATCCACGCCCTCAGGCTTGCCGCCTAAGGGTTCGCGCGTGAGGACCAGCTGCACGCCGTCATCCATGTTTTGAGCGACTTCCACAGGCAGCGCCACGCGGCGCTCTTCGCCCGGTACAACAACGCCCAAGGATTGCAGCGCGCTGCCATCGGCCGGGACCAGCCACAATTCGTGATCATGGACGCCATCGGCGCTCAAGCCAGCGGCCGAAACCAGCATTTCGTCTGAACCCGGCAGGAACGTCACCCCAAGGCGCAACGTGTCGCCAATCGGAATCGAGGCCATCAATGGCGGCTGTGCAACAGCGAGCGGCGGCGTGTTCTCGGTCACCGGAGTCGCG
This sequence comes from uncultured Erythrobacter sp., assembly GCA_937899785.1. Taxonomy (GTDB): domain Bacteria; phylum Pseudomonadota; class Alphaproteobacteria; order Sphingomonadales; family Sphingomonadaceae; genus Erythrobacter. The sequence continues at coordinate 25,073 of CALCCG010000161.1, forward strand.
CCCGGCGCGGTGATAAACAGCGCCAAAGCCAAAGCCGCAGCGGCCGAGGTGATCCCGGCGGTCCATTGCCAGCGGCGCACCCGGCGCTCCATGTCGATGAGGACGACATTGGCCGCGTTCACCCCGGCCTGCGTCGCTGGATCGGGCGCAGCATCAACGCGCGCGGCAATTGCCTGCCAGACATGGTCACCCGGCTCAGCGCCCGGCATTTCGTCGGTCCAGGGCGAGAACCAGGCGTCCCACCATTCCTTGCGCGCAGCAAAATTGGCGTCGCTAGCAGCCTTGCCCCGCGCGGTGAGCAGTTCTTCGCCTTCGAGCAGGCCTAGCGCGTATTCGGCCGCAATCATGGCGTCATCGCGCTCGATGTTATCACCCTCGCTCATGCGGCTTCGCTCGCTTCCAGACACGCGCGCAGCTTCATTAGCCCGCGGCGAATCCAGCTTTTCATTGTGCCCAAGGGCACATCCGCCCCCTCCGCCAGCTGCGCGTAGGTGCGACCCTCAAAAAAGGCTGCGCGGATATAGGTTTGCGCGTTGTCGTCGAGGCCCTTCAAACAGATGTCGATCTGCGCATCGCGTTCAGCGTCGACCATAAGCGCGTCGGCAAGCGGAGCCTCATCGGGCAGCGGAGCGGCTTCTTCCACGGCCACCGCGCCCGAACGCACTTTGCCCGTGCGCAGGCGATCGATCGCGCGGTTGCGCGCGAACGTGGCGAGCCAGCTGATGGGGCTCGCGCGCTGCGGATCGTAGCGGTCCGCGCGCTGCCAGAGATTGACATAGACGTCTTGCAAAGCGTCTTCCGCTTCCTTTCTATCGCCTAAGATACGAAAGCAGATGCCGAAGAGTTTCACCCGTGTGGCCGAGTAAATCTCTTCAAGCGCTGCGCTGTCACCATCGGCAAGGCGCACCATCGCCGCTCGCAAGGCTTCGCGCGCCTGGGACGCGGCGTCGAGTTGGGCGGCGCTGGGCTGAGGTGCGAGGGGATGAGGTTCGTTCACGCGCGAACGCTCCGGTGGCCGCGCCACACGCCATTCCGACGTCGAGAGTGCCTGTTTCTCCTCATCGCGCACCGCAACTGCCTCTGGCGGCCACGTTCGTCAATGGCGCTGGTCGAACAAGGCCTTATGCGCGCGTCAGGTGTAAACGCACCGGTCGAGCCCTTCGCGGCGAACAGCGGCGAGGCTTTGCTCGATCCGGCGACCATGGCGCGCGAGCCAGCCCGCGGGATTCACCACGGCTCGCTCTTTCGGGTTGGGCAGCGCCACCGCCATGCGCGCCGCTTCGGATGGGGTCAGGCGGGCGGCGGACTTGTCAAAGTAACGCTCGGCTCCCGCTGTCGCGCCATAGGTGCCGATCCCGGTCTCCGCGACGTTGAGATAGACCTCCATGATCCGTCTCTTGCCCCAGACATTTTCGATCCAGAACGCGAACCACGCTTCCAGCGCCTTGCGGGTGTAGCCGCCATCTTGCCACAAAAAGACATTCTTGGCGGTCTGTTGGGTGATAGTGGATGCGCCGCGGATGCGTCCGCCTTTCTGGTTGTCGCTATAGGCTTTTTCGATGGCTTCGGTGTCGAACCCGGAATGCGAGCAGAATTTTGCGTCCTCGGCGGCGATCACCGCGGCGACGAGGTCGCGATCCACGTTTTCCAGCGGCTCCCAATCGCGCGCCGCGCCATTCTCGTCCATCAGCATGGTCGCGGTGATCGGCACGGGGACAAAGGCGAACAGAATAACCGCCGCCAGGCTGAGCCCGATAAACCACAAGATGATCTGGACGATCAGTCGCAGCGTGAACGTGGCAATGCGTTGCATAAGCGCCGATTTAGGGAGCGCTGAGACCAAGGGCAATCGCGCGTCCCTTGCGCAGGGGCGTCAAGCGTGCTTCCTTGCCGCATGAAGACCTGAAGGGAAAAAACCACATGCGCCTTCTTCGCACCGCCGCCGTCACCGCCATGGCTCTTGCAACCGCCAGTCTGAGCGCGCCGGCTTTTGCCAATATGGAAGAGATCACCGCAGCCGTTGACGCCGATTATGAGAGCTATCTGGCGCCGCTCTTTCTCCATTTCCACCGCAATCCCGAGCTGTCCTTCCTCGAAAACAAGACCGCGGCGCGCATGGCGCAGGAGCTTCGTGATGCGGGGTTGGAGGTGACCGAAGGCGTGGGCGGCACGGGCGTTGTCGGCATGGTTCGGAACGGTGAGGGTCCGCTGATCCTGCTGCGCGCGGATATGGACGGGCTGCCGGTCAAGGAGAAGTCGGGGCTCGACTACGCCTCTGTCGTCACCCAAGTGGGCCAGGACGGCAAGGAATACCCGGTGATGCACGCGTGTGGGCACGATGTGCACATCACCTCGATGGTCGGCACAGCGCGCCGGTTGATGGCGATGAAGGGCCAATGGTCAGGCACGCTCATGTTCGTGGTGCAGCCCGCTGAAGAGCGCGTGGGCGGCGCGAAAGCGATGCTCGCCGATGGCCTTTATGAACGCTTTGGCAAGCCCGATTACGCGCTCGCCTTTCATGTTGCCAGCGTGCTGCCCACCGGCAAGGTATCAGCGGCGGAAGGGATCCAGTATTCAAGCGCCGACTCGGTTGATATCATCGTGCCCGGCATCGGCGCGCACGGCGCCAGCCCGCATATGGGCCGCGACCCGGTCTATATCGCCAGCCAGATAGTCACCGGTCTGCAAAGCGTCGTCAGCCGCGAGGTGGGGCCTTTGTCCCCCGCCGTCATAACCGTTGGGTCGTTTCAGGCGGGCTCGAAACACAACATTATCTCGGACGAAGCGCGTCTGCAGCTGACCGTGCGCGCCAACGATGAGAAAGTGCGCGCGCAATTGCTCGCCGCGATAAAGCGGATCGCCGAGAACACCGGCGTCGCGCACGGCCTGCCGGAGGATTTGCCGGTTAAGGTGATTGTCTCGGAAGGCACGCCGGTGACCTATAACGACATTCCGCTTGCCAAGCGGCTGAACGCGGTGATGAAGCGCGAGCTGGGCGACGAGGCGTTCATGGAGTTTCGCCAACAGGGCATGGGTGCAGAGGACTTTGCCTATTTCGTCGAAGAGAGCATGGGCGTGCCCGGCTATTACTTCGCGGTTGGCGGTACGCCTCCCGAGGCGTTCGAGGCGCAGGCCAATGGCGGCCCGCGCGTGCCCTCGCACCATTCCCCTCTGTTCAAGATCGCACCGAAGCCCAGCGTGACGTTGGGCACGCGCGCGATGATCGCCGCAGTTTTGGATCTGGCACCGGCGAGTTGAGAGTGCGCCCAATTGGATTTCTCTCGCTTGCAGCGGCGTTCTGGGCTGTGCCTGTCGCCGCCGAGGAAGAAGAGTTTGAGGCTGTGAGAATCCACTCCGACCTGCCAATCTACACATTCGATTTTGAAGAACTTTGGCCCCGCAGCCTTGTTTCGGAAGACGTGATCGCGGGATGCACTTCGCCGGTTGCATTTGGGGACTGGAAGTTCACCCCCAATGCTCAGGACAAATTCTCAGATG
>CALCCG010000162.1 GCA_937899785.1 uncultured Erythrobacter sp.
GCAACTGACTTTTAATCAGTAGGTCGCTGGTTCGAACCCAGCAGGACTCACCACCCATACTCCTCGAACATCGGTTTCTGGAGACTCCGCCTGCGGGGCGGGAATTGTGCCCGTAATTCCGGGGCTTTGCAGAACTCAGATTTTGATGAGGTTCCCGCGGAGACGCAATGACCTACCAATCCGCGGCTGAAATGCGCGAAGTTCTCCCCGGTCGATTTGGTGACCTACTGCTTAGAATTCAGGAGTTTGAGAAGCCGAGCGCCTCACGCTGATCGGCGAAGCGGATCGGTAAGTCACCCATGCGCCAAAGGCTGCGAGCCCTGAGGCTGGTGGGTTGAGAGCCATTCAGGATGCTGCGGATGATTGAGGGATCTAGGTAGCTTAATCTCGCAAGGCGCTGCAGATGACGAAGCTTTGTGGTCTTTATGGCTCTAGCGGCAGCTTCGTCCATCTGGAGAAGCTGTTCACGAGCTGCAAATGCTCGACTAAGCAGTTCGACAAGCTTGTCGTTTTTGGCAGTCCTATCTTCTCCTGACGGCTGCAGTCGAAGGCGAGGTTCATGACCGTAGCTCTGTCGGTCGAGCGCAATCTTAAAGTTCGACCTGGCTGTGGCTTCGTCGCTGATCAGGATGCCCAGCGCCTCAGCTGGCTCAAACGATCCACCAATTCCATTTTCGCTAACGACAACCTTGAGCTTAATTCGTGAGAGGATCTCGCCAGCTTTGCTGACGGGTAAATGCTCAATGTCAGATCCTAGCTTGTCTGCGTTCATAAAGACCTTTTGTTTCTCATCCGCCGTCTTCGAAGCGGCCAAATCTCGAACGTTCATGTTCGTCCTTAGCCACCTAGCGACCGCGCGCCGAACTGCTTGTTCGATTTAACTCGCAGGCAATCTCAAAGCTGGTGCTTCGTAGTCATCATTCATGTTTGACGCATAGTAGGTGTATCGTCGCCCATGTCTTTTGGTGTGTGGGAGACATCGGACGACCGCGCTCGTCAAAGATCATGCCTGCGAGCAAAGCCAATCGTCGCTTGGGTCCTGCAGATGAGCCATGTGACGTCCGCTCTTTGAGTTTCGCCTGGACCGCGTCGAAGATCTGTCGCTCAACAATTGCCTCGTGCAGGCCGGGATAGACTTTATCCTTGTGCCGGACCTCACCGACATAGAGTGGATTGGAGAGTAGATGCTTGAGCGCTCCGCGTTTGATCGGGAGGCCACCGCTCACCCGACCGCGTTTCGAGACATGCCGCTTGCTTACGACGCCCTCTTTACCAAGCTCTTCAACAAGTGCTTTGATCGAAGCTGCTTCGAGATAGCGTCGCATGATCTCTCGGACGGTTTCGGCTTCCTCCAGGATGATGACGAGCTTGCGATCGACTGCCTTGTATACAAGCGGAACGCTTCCTCCCATCCACATGCCCTTTGCCTTCGAAGCCGCAACCTTGTCGCGAATGCGTTCAGCTCCGACCTCACGTTCAAACTGAGCGAAGGAAAGTAGGACATTGAGCGTGAGCCTTCCCATTGAGCTGGTCGTAGAGAACGCTTGCGTCACGCTGACAAACGAAGCCTCAGCTTCATCCAGAACGTCTACGATTTTTGCGAAGTCGGCGAGGCTGCGGGTCAGCCGATCGATCTTGTAAACGACAACTACATCGATCTTGCCTAATCGAACATCCTCCAGAAGCTGCTGCAGTGCAGGTCGTTCAAGCGTGCCGCCTGAGTGCCCACCATCATCGTAGGGGGCGGGAAGCAGAGACCATCCTTCATGCTGCTGGCTCAGAACGTAAGCGGCACATGCTTCGCGCTGTGCATCTAGGCTGTTGAAGTCCTTGTCCAAGCCCTCATCGGTCGATTTGCGGGTGTAGATCGCGCAGCGGAGCTTCTTTTCGGGCTTAGCCATTGGCCGCTACCTTCAGCTCGCCGAGGCGCGGACTGTTTAGTCCAAAGAAGCGCGGGCCGGACCACTTGGCTCCGGTGATATGAGAGGCGACTGCGCTCAGTGAACCGAACGTCTGTCCTCGATACTCGCAGCCGCTTTCCAGGACGACCACCTCATGCACCTCTTCATGCCATGTTCGGGAGAGCCATGTTCCCGGCTTCGCTTCGGTTGATACCCTTCCTTCCTGTCGGCGCTCATCCTTCCGTCCAAGCGCACCCAACTGACGAAGCTCGGCTTGAGTGAGTTTGCCGACCCCAGGCTCTTGTAAGCGTGCCGCCAAGGCTCTTCTCATGAGCGCGAAGCCGAGAGCCGGTGGCGCTGGTGTCCCAAATGTGTTCCGCCACGCCGTGCGCAGTTCTGTTGGCTTCATTTCTTCAAGGGCCACGATGTTCTCTTCGATATCCATGGCAGCAAGGATGCTCGAAGTCCGACACTAGTCGAGTTGTTTCTGCGGTGGGCTCAGTGCACGGCATGAGCAGCGCTGATCAGGTGCAGACGGTCATGGCGGCTTTGCGCCCCACTGTCGGACGCTTTGCGCGAAGCAGTATGTTCCCGAAAGCTGCCATTCCGTATGCCATTCATTCAACGCGTGCTGCATCGGTCTTTACGCATACCGAGAAAAGCCACGGCAAGCTAAAGCCAGCGCGCGAGACATTGATAAAGCTTTCAGCTGCCGGTCGCTCCCAGCTCTGACCAGTGTTCCGTGATGAGCGAAACCACCAATGGAGCTGTCAGTCTAACGCGAACTCGTCTCCGCTAGACATGGAGCGCCCTACCCTCGCCGTTCTTCAAGCCATGAGTGATTGCCACTCCGCCAAGGCAGCGGAGCGAGTGGTCTTGTAAGTTTGTCTATCGGTGAGGTGGCGGTCGGAGCTGAAGTGATTGTAGACGTTGGCGTGAACGGAAGCGAACTTCTGAAGGGACCTCATTCGCCTGAAGCGCTGCATCACTCGCTCTCGTCGTCGGAAGGGTAAGTGTGAGTTCTCCACTCGGTTGTTGGTCCAGCGACCGATTTCTTGGCGATCTTGGTTCCCAAGCTCGCTCATGGCCGCCTTGTAAGAGGGGAGGCAATCAGTAGTGATTGCCTCGACCGGTCCGTAGTTCTTTAGCGCCCTCTTCATGAATTTGAGAGCCGCCTTCTTGTCACGTTTCTTGGTGACGTAGCTCTCTAGCACTTCCCCCTCTTGGTCGACCGCTCGCCAAAGGTAATGCGTCTCTCCATTGATCTTCACGAACACCTCATCGAGATGCCAGCGCCACTGCCTGAAGCCTCGCATCCGATTGATCCGCTGGCGCTTGATGTCCGCTGCGAAAAGCGGGCCGAACCGGTTAACCCTAAACAACACAGAAACATAGCCGATATCGATGCCTCGCTCGAACAGAAGATCCTCGACGTTCCGCAAGCTTAGTGGAAAGCGGACATACATCATCACCACCAGCCGAATGACCTCGGGCGATGAGTTAAAGCGCTTGAAGGGACTTGGAGGTTTGGCTCTCGACTTGCGGCTCATACGCGGCCGCTAGCAGCGGTCGCCCTCGCCTGCCACGTTAGTCTGACAATGCCCTTCCGTGCCATTCTCAGCTCCTTTCAAGCCATAAATAGCCGAAATCCTAACTCTCAAAATGGACCACTTCTCTGGGGGCAGGTCATGACATCATTGGCTCTGTGTATTCGGAGATCGCGTGACGGCCTGGACAGCCGCTGTTGGTTTTGCCTCTCTCATCCCTAAGCTAGACCGGGCCGAAGAAGGAACATTTGCCGAACTGCATGCAAACGTTGTCGCGGGGATCAAGAATGAACAACGGGCTTGGGCGAGGCCGAACGTCGGATCTCGTCGGCGTGCTAAGGAAGCGTCTAAGTCTTTCCTTTGACGCGACTGTGGGCATAGGATTGAAGCATTGCAGAATGGTAGAGGCAAGAAACCCTAGACGCTACTCTATACGTCCACGCATGGAGAACTGCGCTTGACCCGCTGGCAGGAGGGCTCCTTGGGGTTTGATACAGATATGGCGCACGTTTGGATCGTAACCGTGGGCGGGTTGATAGGTGCACTGGTCAAAGGACGTCGGTCGACTCGCCTGGTTTGAGAAGGCGACATCGCGATCGAAGTCAAAGTTGAGCCCGGAGCCCTCCTCTTCCCACGCAACTGGATCGACGCCCTGAAACTGCGACGATCCACCTGCGTCGAGATCGCCGAAATGGAATTCCAAATCGGCGGGCCAGCTATCGACGATCAGGATCGAATTGGGATCGACCTCCTGGTCGCCTGAATTCTCAACCACAATGCTGTAGATCACGTCATTGCCCGGTGTCAGAAGCTTCGAATTGGCCTGCAAAGCGGACTGCTTGCGAACCGAGAGGCGCGGGCGGGTAATGGTGATCGTAACCACAGCCTGCGCGGTAAGACCTGAAGCGTCAGCGATTTCATAGGTGAAGCGGTCGACGCCCGAAAAACCATCGACAGGTGTGTAGGAAAACGCGCCGTCGCTTTGGAACACAACGGTCCCATTGTCTGGTAGCGAGATGAGGTCAGGCAACACCTCAACTGGCCCACCATCGGGGTCGTTGTCGATGGTGTCGGCGTTGCCAAGGATCATGTTGACGCCGCTTAAGACCGTTTCGAAACGGGTTGTGTAGGTGTCGCCGAATGCGATTGGCGGGAAGTTGGGGAATGGACGCCAACGGCACGAACTGCCGTCATTGCTGTTGCTCGGCGTGCCCACAGCAACCAACACAGCGCGCGGCGAGGCGGTTAGATAGTCGAGGATTTCATAGACATTACCCGTCGAATTGCGAAACGTGAAAACGCGTCCATTGACGTCGGACCAGGTCGCGCCGCTTGAGCCTTCCGACGGGAAGTTGGTGATTGTTCGCACGGTGTTCTGGCCGGTTTCTGCATCGATGAGATTGAGCTGCGTACGGCCTGGTGAGATCAGGCGGCGCCCCATCGGTGTATCCACAAAAGCCCAGTCCGCCGAGCCTGACGCGAGCTTCGTGGAAAGCGGGATATCCGTCATCTCACGCGTGATCAGATTGACTTTGGTCATGACCGAAGCGCTGCGGCGAAGGTAGATGTTGTTGTCGTCGTCGATATCGCCAATGTAAGAAGTGAAACCCGTTTCGAACAACACGGTGACAACGCCGTTGGCGTCCACGCGGATGAGGTTTCGTCCTTCGGTGGCGTAGAGGAAGTTGTCGCGCGGGTTGTAGGCCAGCGAGTTGTAGCTTTGATTCCTCGGGCCGATGTCGGTGTAGCGCGAGGTCTTTGTGTCGAAGATCCGCAGCTGACCGCTTTGCACCTGATAGATTGCCCCCGTGCAGGTAAGCGGGGTGGACTGCGCCTTTGCCGAAGCGGCGGTTAGGAGCAGGCTGAACGCGGCGGCGCACGCGATAAACGCCCATCCCAAAGGCAGGCCGCCAAGACGAGGAGTTGTCTGGAAGAGCATCGCTTACTGCCTTTCGTGCAGGCCGAGGGTTTCGGCGTCGAATTTGAGGCGGATCGCTGCAAAGAGGCCTTTGGTGGTGTTGCGCGCGGCGGCAAAGTCGCCATCGCGGAAGCCTTCAATGTTGTATCCAAGGGTGATCAGAGTGTCCTGGACCGGCGAAAGACCGATGGTCGGGCCGAAGGAGAAGCTGGTCAGTTCGTCTTCAAGACTGGCGCGAACGGTGCCGCTAAAGCCAAGCTCGATCGCGTCGGTCACGCCAAGGCGCGCATCGAGGCCAGCGAGCACGGTGGTGCCGCTGAACTCGGTGCCTTCGAATTGGTCAAAGTTATACCGAGCGCCAAGAAACAGCGTGTATTCGTCGCGGCGGGTTTGCTGTTGGATGCCATAGGCGTCCTTGTCCCAGCCACGCGGGCTCCAATTGGTGGAGAGGCTGGCAACGAGGCGGCGCGAGGTCGCGTCGCCATCCACCAGCAGGGCGGTACGGCCGGCGCCAGCGACATTGCCCGCAAGCGCGCCAGTCACCCGGTCGCTCCGGAATTCGAGCTTGCCCAACATCGCGATGTCGGATGCGTCGGGCCGGTGTGCGAAAGCCAGGCTGGCGTCCATAATCTCGGTAGCCGAACCGTTGGCGTTCTCCGCGCGGGTCCAGGTCATACCCGAGCCCACCAGGCTGCCTTCGCCGAGCTGACGGATAGCACCGACGGTCATACCGGTGCGGTCGGCTTGCTCGCCGTCGCGATATTCGCCGCGCGCGGTGACGCTCCAGCGATCCTTGCGCCACGCGCCGCCGAATGTGACCGCGGTGAAGTCTTCAAAGTTGAGGTTTCCGGTGATCTGGCCGCCGCTTGCGGACGGCTGGTTCGGGTTCACGAGATCGGCGTTGCTTGGAGCGCCGCCCAGGGTGCGGTTGCCGTCAACGCTGGCATCAAGGGTGAGCTCGGGCGTCACCTGAATGTTCTGCGAAAGGCCAAAGGCGGCGAAGGAGCGGTTGCCAAATTCGGAAATGGATTCCTGACCCAAAGTGGTGATGATCTGGCCACCCTGCCACGGGGTCGCCTCGATCCCGCCGCGCAATTGGCGCGCGTTGATGTTTTCCCCGTCGGCGATCTCGTAGCTGCCAACGAGGCGCACATTGGGCATGACTTCGTAGCGAACATCGAGACGGTGGCGCGCAGGCAGGTCCACGCTTTCGGCTTGGTCGAGCGCGATCGCCGTGCTGCCGGTGAGCTCCAGCGCACCATCGAACAGACGCCGGGTGGCACCAGCTTCAAGCGTCGTCGAGTCCGCGCTGGTGCCGTCCGACAGGCGATCGTTGAAGTGCGCGATGCCGAGGCGCAGCAGGGTGTTTTTGCGCTGAAGGGTAAGTTGAGCTTGCGCGGCGCGGCGGCGAGCGGGGCCGGACAGGCTGTCGTCCTGCCATACGCTTCCCAACACGCTGAGGGTATCGGTGATCAGCACTCGTCCATCAACGCCGATCTTGCGACGGCCTTGCTCGGCGAGGTTCTGCTGACCCACGCCATAATCGCCATCGATCTGACGAGCATAAGCGAGGATATCGAGTGTCTCGGTCTGCTTTTGCGCTTCGACGATAAAACCCTTGGCGGTCTTACCGTCGCGCTCACTGATGCCCAGCTCGGCGCGCACTTCGGTGGTTGCGCCCAGCCGAGCGCGGACATCTATAGCGCCGATGTTGGTGCGTTCAGCGTTGCCTTGCGCGGTGTCAGCGTCAGTGATGGCGCTGGCGCCGATGCGGACCTTGCCGTCCGTGCTGGTCCAGTCCGCGCGCACGCCGGCGTTCAGCTTGGCATCGCCCAGACCGTCGGTTTCATATTCAACAATGATGAACTGCGGGTTCAGCTGCTCGTCGCGGCTCAAAACCGGCTGCTTAAAGGTGAGCGTGCCCGAAAGCGGATCCAGATCGAAGTCGATGAAGCGCGTAAGGGTGCGCTGCGACACGATAATCTCCGGACGGAAACGGTCGCGCACTTCCAACGTGACTTGCTCGGAATTCGGCAGAATGCGGCGGCTGCCGAGCGCGTAGGGACCAGTGATGCCCTGGCCTTGGATCTCTTCGCGGCGCAGGCGGCTGCCGATCTTCGCGGCAAAGCCAGCCGCTTTCACCGGCCCAAAGCGAGCCTCAGCGCGAACGCCGGTGGCGGTGCGGTTGTAGCGCGCCAGGCGGGTCTGATCGAAGGCGGTCTGGAAGTCGCCATAGAGCGCAAAGAAGGTTGCGGTTTCGATGCGGATGTAGAGTTTCTCGCGGCTGGCTGCGTCGAAACGGCGTTGCGAACCATCGGCAAACACGGTGTAGTAAGCGTTGGGGTCAAGCGCGCCCAGAACCCTTTGGTCTTCGCGCTGCTTGGCGCTGTCATAGGCCAAGGTCACGAGGTACTTACCAAGGATCCGGCCTTTAGCGTAAAGGGCTATGCGGGCGTCTTCGCCGAGGTCGCTGTCGAAAGCGCCGGCGCGCTCCATGTTGTCGGCCACGGACTTCGCGCCGATAGTGCCTTCAGCCAGACCCACAATGGTCCACTCAATGTCGCCCGGTTCGATCCAGGCCTCGACCTCTTGCTGGCGCACAATCTCACCGTCGTTGAAGGTAAAGCCCAGGCGCAGCGAACCCGAAACCATGGTGGGAGCCAGTTCGATCAGAGCAACGCCTTGCTCTCCTTGCGTCACCCACCGTGCGCCGCTGGCGCCGAGGCCGGTAAGCTGGTTCAACTGCTGACGGTCGAGTTGCTCCGCGCTTTCATAGGGCGCGTTGAGCGTGAACTCACCGGTGATCCCTTCGCGCAAGGGGCGGTTGTTTCGATCCAGAACGCGTACAGCGATCACAGGACGGGTGCGACCATCGGCCACCAGGTTCGACAGTTCGGGGATCAGTTCGACCTTGGCAGGCGCCTTGGTGAAGAACACTTCGCGGGTGATTGTCTGGTTCTTGACGCCAAACGAATTGATGATGTCGGCTTCGAGCACGGTGCGGTCGGTTTCCAGCCGCACGCCGCGCCACACGCTCACCGCGTAACGCCCAGCCGATTCCTGCACGCCATCGAAAGTGAGCGGGTTCACCGCTTCGCCATCGACGCGCAGAATGATCGTTTGACCCTTACGATGACGGATTGCGACTTTGACAGCTGGGGCCCGTGGGTTTGCGTCGACTGTGGGGGAGAGCCAGCCATCGGGTCCATCGCCCAGGGCAATCCAGTCCCGCACCACTTCGGGCGAGGTGGTGGCGGCAATCGCGGCCGCGCTGGCCGAGGAGTTGATGGCACGAGCTGGAGCGCGCTCGCTGCCAAGCTTGGAAACCTCAGCCAGATCGTTGATGGCGCGGGCGGTCGCGCCTTCCGGTCGGGTTTCAGCTTTGTCGGCGGCGGGAGCCAGCGCGCCTTGGGGAACGGTCGCGTGGAAGTCTACGACCACCAGGCTGCCGCCTTGCCCGATAACAAAGCGCGAACCGGCGCTACCGGCGTTGCGGGTGGAACGGTGGCAATCGATCAGCTTGGCGTCTTTGGGCAGCGTCATCCGCGACGCCGCGACCACATGGGTGCCGGGCACAACGCCTTCGAAGTGATAGCGACCATCGGCATCGGTTACGGCAAAGCTGCCGTCTTCGAGCATGATGCGCACGCCAGGAATACCCGGGCGCGGATCATCGATTTCGCACGAGCCCGCGGTGACACGGCCAATGATGGTCATCCGGTCCGCGATGGTGTCGCGCTGAATGTCGACTGCGACCTGGGTGCGAGCCGTTCGGCCCAGCACTTCGGTAACGACCGCGTTGTTCAGAGCCCGCCCGGGAGCGGCGTCGGGACGCACACTCATAGCGTAGGTAACGCGTGCGCTGCCGCCAGCGGCGAGAGTGTCGAGCGCAATCTGAAGGGTGCTGCCATCGGGCGCGATGGTCAACGCGTCCGCCGCCGCTTCCTCGCCATTGATGCGGATCGTATCAGGGCGAAGGCGCAGCCAGCGCGATGGCGTGTCAGTGATTACGATGTCGCGCTTGGCCCGGCCAGCGTCCGCGTTGGTGACGGTGATCGCGTAGAACACCACATCGCCGGGGATGACCTGTGCGCGGCTCGCGGTCTTGTCCGCGTTCAGCCCAGGGCCAGCGCGATCAAGCGGGATATCGATCTGGACGGGGGTCGGATCGGTCAGCGTGAAGGCGTTGCCGTAAGACCCCTCGTTGATTTCAAAGGCGCGGCCGTCGGGATGCCTGATACCGGCAAGCTGAGCCGGCGGCACGACCGAAGGCGCCGAATAGGGCTGCGGCGCTTCGACGTGGAGGCGATAGCGGCCCAGCGCGGTCAGTGGGAACCAGAATTCACCAGCGCGCATGTTGATGACATTGCCCGCGCCATCGGTGATCGGCTCGCCCGAAATCAGGCTGGAAGGCCAAGCGGTCACGCCGTCTTCAGCAAAGACCGTGGCGGGCTGCCCGGTGGCGGCGTCGACCAGCGTCACCCGCGCGCCGTTGATCGGCTCACCCGTTTCGCTGTCGAAAACAAGTCCGAACGGATCCACAAGCACGTCAACTTGCGTGGCGATCCGGGCCGGGACCGGTCCGCCAATGTCGGCGGTGATGGTAATCGTGGCGCCGTCTTCAAGGCTGAGACGGCAGTCGTCGGCGAGCACCGGCGGCGGCATGCGCACGGTAGCCATATGGCCGATGAAGATCCCGGTGTTCTCGCCGGTCTCAAAGATGATTTCGGTTTCGCGGTCGCCGGTTGAAGTGGTGATTATCACTTCGAGCTGGTCGATCGCGTCTGGATCGGTATTCGCGGACAGGGCCTGAATTTCGAACATCAGGTTTTGCCCCGCGCGCAGGATGTTGGAGGGCTCGACCATCACGTCGAGAGAGCGCGCGCTTGCAGCTAGGTTTGAAGTTTGCTCCGCACCGCTCGAGACATCCGCACGGGTTCGCGGGTCGCAAACCGGTTCGCGGAAGACAAACTGCGTCGGGCCCTGGGCCGACGAACGGAACGCGCGAATTTCAGGCGCCGGCAAGGTCACATCGAAGCGAACTTCATTCGATGCGCCTGCAACACTGCGACCCTTGAAATTCCACCGCGCTTCAGCCGTGTTGGTAATCGTTCCAATGATGGGCCGGGATTGGTCCCTCGTCGTATCATCCTGGGTCCCGCTTTGCGCGAGCGCCTCCCCTCCGAGCACAGCCAGAGGCAGCAACGCAAACAAGAACGCTGCGATTAGACGGTTCGGAAGGGAGGCAACACGCAAAGTCATGACCAATCCAGACGTGGGTTAGGGGGTGACCGAAGAGGTCGAGGTTCCCGACACGGCGGCCGGGATCGTGACTTCGAAGCTCAGGCCAGCCGCGTCGCCGCCGCTTATGGTGCTGAGCGTGCCGGTCACTTCGTTGTCGCCGGCGTCGTAATTTCCGCCGGCGGTGCCGTTGGTGCAGGTCGCCGCGCCCGAACTGATCGCAACATCGGTGTCGACGAGGATCGTGCCCGTGTTGAACGCCACGTCGCTGGGCAGCGTATCGATCACGCTGATGTTGGTCGCGTCCGCACCGCCCGAGGCGTTGGAGACGGCGATGCAGTAGCGGATGACCGCGCCCGGTATGGCCTTGGGATCGGTCGTGCCGTTGACGGGGTCGCTGACGACCAGGCTCGACTTGATGACAGAGACTTCCGCGCCATCGACATCGAACGTCCCCTGAGCCGAGAACGAACCGTCGTTGTCTGCATCCCCCGTAAGACCCAGCGCGTTGCTGCCATCGGCCAGAACTGTGTCAACCACGCTCTGATCGGCCGAATTGCCCGAGCTTTCGGTCAATTCCGCGCCCAGAGTGCCGGCGCTGCCCGTGCCATCAGAACCCGTTGCGGCCTGATGCGC
>CALCCG010000163.1 GCA_937899785.1 uncultured Erythrobacter sp.
CACCGCCGCCGCCGCCACCGCCTCCTCCGCCGCCACCGCCGCCTCCTCCACCACCACCTCCTCCTCCTCCGCCGCCTCCGACGGGTGGGGGACAGACCCCGCCGGACGACACGCCCATCGATCTCGGCAACGCTGACGCGGTCAACAATCCTGAGGTGATCGAGGCTCCGGTTGAGATCATCGAGGTCGCCCCGACGAACGAGCAGCAGGGTGATGCGCAGTTCGGGGCGGACTTTCCGGGCCTCGTCGAAGCGCCGCTTCTGAGCGAAGATCCGCTGCTTGAAGACCCGGTCGCAAGCGGCGGTGACAGTTCGCTCTACGCTGGCGATGGAGATGAGGATGAAGACGCGGATGAAAGCGCTGACGCCGCCGCCAACGCCCAGGGTGAGGGGTAAGCCTATGAAAAAGCTCATCACCTTATGCGGCGCCGCGCTGGTTGTTGGCGCGGCCGTCTGGGCGGTTCCCAACACCGCACAGCGGATCGAGACCCAGTCGATCAGTCTGCGCGACACCTTTCCGGTTGGCTCCAACGCGCTGTGCGAGGCGCAGATCCTCCAACCCGATCCGGGCGCGGGTCTGTTTGACCGCAAATACTCGATCATCTGCCGCGACGCCGCCGCGCCAATCGGAACCTTGTGGGTGGTTCGCGGCCAGTTTGCCGAGAGCGCCGAGCAGCGCTTTGGCGGTCCGGATGCGAATTGCACCAGCAGCCAGACCGGCGAAATCCCCGACAGCGTCGCCCAGCCGCTTAACGCCACCCGTCGGCTGACCTGCAGCACCGCTTCAAGCGTTATCCGAACCGAGCTTTTGGTGGGCGAGGCCAGAGGGCGAACCTACGCGGCCAGCGGCCTTGCCGCCTATGGCAAAGCGCTGGAACTGGGTCTTGCGTCTCTGGCGCAGGACAAGCTGGTCGAGGGCACGGTCGACATTCCGTTGACGCAGACGACCGACGCGCTGGCCTTTGCGCGCCAGCAGGCCGAAGCGATCGCCGCGGACCAGGCGCTGGTCGAAGCCTATCGCCGCAGCAACAGCGGCAAATTCGCCGAAGCGGCGGAATTCTTCGAGGCGAGCGCCGAAGCGTTGTCCGGCAAAGGCGGGGTGGAAGCGCGCCTCAATCAAAGCCTCTTGCAATCGAACCTTGGCAATTACGCAGAGGCTTCGCGCCTGTTTGCGCAAACCCGGGCAAGCAGCGAAAGCGACCCGGTTCTGGCTCGGCTCCAGCGCAATTACGAAACGATACACGCGCTCAATCGCGGCGATGTTGAGGCCGCTCTGAGCGCCATCAACACGCCGATCAAGAACGAGTTTGGCGACACAGAGGCGTTGCAGAACCTGCGCATCGGGCCGTTCATGGCGAACCGGCTTGCGGCGGAGAACGAACGCGGGGCGGGATCGTCCTACGCGCTCAGCCTGACCGCGCTGGAGCGCGCCCAATTGCTGGACGGACAGGGTGATTACCTGCGCGCGACCGCGTTGCGCCTGCTCGGACGCACCGAAGAGGCCGCGACCAATTTGGCGCGGGCGAACACCACGCTGGCCGAAGTGCGCGAGGGGCGGATTGTTTCGATCATCTGGCTGCGCGCGCAGGTGCTGGGTGAGCTGGCCGAAGTGGCCGAGCGCACCGGGCGTCTGCAAGACGCGGAGCGTTTGCACGGCGAGGGCATCGCGCTGCTGGCCGAATCCTATCCGGACTCGCCCGCCTTGCAGAGCGCGCGCGGCCAACTGGCCGGCTTTTACGCTCGCATCGGGCGCCGCGCGGATGCGATCGGGCTCTACCGCGATATCGTCGCCGACGCTGAAGGGCGCCCGCTTCCCAGCCTGCGCAGCCTGATGTCGCCGTTTTTCGCCTTGCTGCTCGACGGGTCGGGCCAGGATGCGGGCGGGGCGGAGGCTGCAGCCGACATGTTTGCTGCGGCGCAATTGCTTCAGCGTCCCGGCCTTGCCCAGACACAGGCCGTGCTCGCACGGGAGCTTTCCGGCGGCGATGATGAAGCCGCGCTGTTGTTCCGCAAGACCACCAATATCAGCCGGGCGATTGAGCAATTGCGCGGCACGATCCAGCACATGCTGGCGAGCGCGGAGCTTTCCCCTGAGGCTGCGAGCCTGCGCACCGAACGCGAGGCGCGGCTCGAGCAATTGGAGCAGCAGCAGGCCGAGGGCCTGCAATTGCTTTCGGAAAATCCGCGCTATCGGGCGGTCGCTGGCAGTGCGATTGATCTGCCTGGCCTGCAAGCGATCCTGCGCGAGGGTGAGGTCTATGTGAAGCTCGTCACGCTCGAGGATGAAAGCTTCGTGATCCACGCCACGGCCGACAGCGCGATGGCGTATCAGGCGGACATCTCGCCCGAAGATCTCGAATTCGCGGTGGATCAGATTCGCGAGACCATCGCGATCGCTGATGGCGGCGAGGTGCTCACTTTGCCGTTCGATATCGCAGCCGCGCGCGCGCGTTATCTCAAGCTGTTCGGACCGGTGGCCGAAGCCCTGCCGACGCATCGCCACATTGTGTTCGAGCCCGATGGCGCCATGCTCAAGCTGCCGATCAACCTGCTTGTGACGGACGATGCGAGCGTTGCGCGCTACGCCGAGCGTGCGGCGAATGAGGATGGCGACGAATACGACTTCACCGGAACCGCCTGGCTGGGGCGTGGCTCGCAGGTGAGCACCTCGGTTTCGCCAGCGGCGTTCCGCGATGTGCGCGCCTCGCGCCCGTCGGACGCAACCAAGGCCTATCTCGGACTGGGCCAGAACACCCCGATAGGCGACGCGGCGGTCAGCAGCGCGCAAACCCGATCCGCGCTGGCGGGCGGAGAGGCGTGCCTGTGGTCGCCCACCATCTGGGCCAACCCGATCAAGGCCGACGAATTGTACGACGCGGCCAACCGGCTGGGTGAGGGCGCGACTGTGCTGACGCAAAACGCCTTTACCGACACCGCGATTGCCGCGCGCGAGGACCTTGACGAATACCGCATCCTCCACTTTGCAACCCACGGACTTGTCACCGCGCCGCAGCCCGAATGCCCGCCGCGGCCCGCGCTGCTGACCTCGTTTGGCGAGGGCGATTCCGACGGGCTCCTGAGCTTTGCCGAGATATTTGCGCTGCGCCTTGACGCGGATCTGGTGATCCTGTCGGCCTGCGACACGGCGGGCGAGGCGACTGTGGGCGCCACGCGCGAAGCGGGGGTGACCTCGGGCGGCGATTTTGCGCTTGATGGCCTGGTGCGCGCCTTTGTCGGAGCGGGCGGGCGCACCGTGCTGGCCAGCCATTGGCCGGTGCCCGATGAATTCGACGCGACCAAGCGCCTCATTTCCGGCCTGTTCGCCGAAGGCGCGCCCGAGACCGCCGACGCGCTGCGCCGGTCGCAAATGGGCCTGATGGACGACGCGGACACCTCGCACCCGTTCTACTGGTCGGCCTTCGCCGTGGTCGGGGATGGCACGATCGCCGTGAACCGCTAAACTTCGCGTCCGGCAAAAGGGGCGGGTCACGACCATGGCAAACACGGCGCAAGGCGGCGAACGGGAGGCAAGCCGGGCGAGTTGGCTGACGCGCGGCTATCGCAGTGTCAGCGAAGCGGGTGAGATCCAGATCATCGTTGCGGTGCTGGTTGTCATCTTCGCGGTGTTCGTCGGCCGGTTCAGCTGGACGCTTCCCGATGGCGAAACGCCCACCCCGCTCACCAACGCGGCAGAGCGCGCCTTGTACGACATGCGCGCCTATTACTCGGCCGATATGGTCGAACCCGACACTCGCGTGGTGGCGGTCGTGTTCTTCGATGAAACGCTCTACCAGCTGGAAAAGCGCTCGCCCCTGCCGCGCGACGTGATTGCGAGCGCGCTGCGCTATCTCGACGATATGAACCCCAAAGCGATTGGGATCGATATCCTGTTTGATCAGCCGCAAGAGGCCGATCTGGAGCTGATCGAAGCGTTGCGCGCGATGAAGACCCCGGTCTCGGTCGCGTACGCCAACACCGAAACCAACGAAGACGACATTCAGGCGCAGCAGCAGGACTATCTCGAAGCCTTCCTTGCACAGCTTGAGGGAAGCCAGGCGCACCCTTCGTCGATCCGGCTCGACGCCGCCTTTGGCGCCACCCGCGTGTGGCCCAGCCTTGAAGAGGGCTTGCCGCCGGTGCTGGGCCGCTCGATGGTGGGCGATGCGGGCGGGCCGATTGAGCGGTTCGAGACCTATGAAGGCGCGATCGAATATCGCCGCAGCCTTTACGAGGATCAAAGCGAGCGCGGCCTTGGCGAAGATCCGCAGGTCTCCGCGCCGCTGTTCTCTGCGATCGATATCTCGCTGTTCATCGATCCGGACCCCGCGATCCTGCCCTTCCTGGCTGAGCAGATCGAAGGCAAATATGTGCTCATTGGCGGCGATATCGTCGATTACGATCGCAAGGAGGTGACGTTCACCTCGATCGATGGTGAAGAGCCCGCAGGGATCTATGTCCACGCCGAAATGATCGCGCAGATTCTTGACGGCAACGCGCTGCAGCCGATTTCGAACCTGGTGAAATGGGCGATGGCGGTGCTGGTGGCGATCACGGCGGTTCTGGTTGCGCTGCTCGAATGGCCCGCGCGGCGGCTGGTGCCGCTGATTGTCGTGTTCTTCGGGATTTTCGTTGGCGCGCCGATCGTGCTGCATGTCAACGATGTCGACACCTATGGCCTGCCCGCGGTGGGCTGGCTGGTCGCCTGGGTGCTCGCTTTCACCGCGATGACCACAGTGGCGCGCGCGTCCGGCGCGAAACAGCGCAGCTTTGCGCAAAGCGCGCTGGGCAAATACATCCCGCGCGACATCGCCCGGGCCATCATCGACAAGCCCGAATTGCTGTCGCTTGGCGGAGAGAAACGCTCGATTTACGTGCTCTTCAGCGATCTTGAGGGCTTCACCAAGATGAGCCACGCGATCGAGCCGGAAATGGTCGCCAAGCTGCTGAACCGGTATTTGGAGATGCTGAGCCAGGTTGTGCTGGATCATGGCGGGGTGATTGACAAGTTTGTGGGCGATGCAGTGGTGGCGTTCTGGGGAGCGCCGATAGCGCGCTCCGACGACGCAGAGCGGGCCGCGCGGGCGGGCTACGCGATCTGGCAGGCGGGCGAGGCGTTTCGGCGCGAGGTCGCCGCAATGGACCCCGATCTGCCCAAGATTGGCAAAACGCGCGTGGGTTTGCATTACGGCGAAGCGGTGATCGGCAATTTCGGCGGCGACACGCGCATTCAATACACCGCGCTTGGCGACAGCATGAACACCGCCGCGCGGCTTGAAGCGGCGAACAAGCCGCTGCAATCGAGCGTCATGGCGAGCCGCGAATTTGCGGAGCAATCCGGGCTCGATTGGTGGCGCGACATGGGCCGGATTGCGCTGCGTGGCCGCGCCAGCCCCGTCGAAATCATGGAGCCCGCGCCGGACTTTCCCGCCGGGGATCGCGCCAAGCTGGCCGAAGCGGCGGCGCTTGCCGCGCGCGACCCCGCAAAGGCGCGCGCGCTTGCGCAAGAGGTCGCCGCTAGTCATCCGGACGACACCGCGCTACGTAATTTGGCCGATCGCTATGGAAATCTTGGAAAAGGGGGAACCTATGTTCTCGGGTAATCACACATCGCGTCTTGTGCGCACCGCGCTGTTAGGGGCGGCCTTTCTAAGCGTTGGCAGCGCAGCCGCTCTGGCCGCTCCGGCGGTGGTGGTGAAATCCTCGGCGAGCGAATATCCGGTCGGTTCAAAGGTCGACGACGCGGACACGATCACGCTGGAAAGCGGCGAAAGCGTCACCGTCTTTACCCAGAAGGGCACGCGCACGATGAAGGGGCCGGGCGCGTTTGAAGTGGGTGCCAAGCCCAAGTCGAACCGTGCGCGGTTTGCCAACCTCACCCGCAAGCGCGCGGCGACCCGCGGGACGACCGGGGCGGTGCGGGAGGCGGGGGAGACGATCGATCGCCCGCTCAGCCCCAATCTCTATTACGTTGATGTCGAGCGTTCGGGCACGGTGTGCCTCTACGATCTGGAAGCGGTGCGTTTCTGGCGGCCCTTCAACGACGGGATCGAGACGTTCCAAGTAACCGACGCCAGCCTTGAGGTGAGCGTTGATGTCACTTTTGACGATGGCGAAAGCGTCGCTCCGCTTGATCCGGCGCGGCTGACCCTGGCTGAAGGCGCGGCGTACACAATCACCGGTCCTCAAGGCGCTGAAGCGGCGACGGTTTCCTTTGTCGCAATGGCGGATGACTACCCAACCGCCGACGCGCTGGCTGCGGCTTTGATTGAAAAGGGCTGCATGGTTCAGCTGGAGCTGATGGGCGAAAAGCTCGGCGTGTAACGCGCAGCGACGGACGCGCTCGGCCAAGAGCGCGCCCGGCATGTGTCCTTTGCGGACAGCCGAGCGCGCCTTTGCGCTGCGCCTCACAGGTTGCGCGATAACCGGTTGCGCGTGACTGGGCCCCCGCTGGCCTAAGACCGGGCGTTTATTGCGCCGGTTCCAGGCCGGTTGGTCCGGGCGTCGGCTTGCTTTTCTCAGGCAGGCCCAAAGGCAAGTCCAGCGCTTCCTGCGAACGCGGCGAATAACGGCGCGCCAGCGTCTCCCATTCGAGCTTCATCGTTCCGCCCGTTGCCTCGTGCCGGCGGCGCCAGGCGGTCAGCATGTCAAGGCAGGCGTGGTCGATATAGGTGAGGTCTTCGACATGGACGTGGACCTCTGCGCCCTGCTTCACCCGGTCAAGCGAAGCGGCCAGCTTGGGGATCGAGAAGAACGTCGCCGAGCCTTCCAGGTGCAGGTCGATCCGGTCGTTCTCGCCTTCCTCAACCTCGATATCCATGTGGCTGAAGACATAGACAACCTTGGCGGTGGCGAGCAGGAAGCCCATGATCACCCCGCTCAAAAGGTCAACGCCAACCACGCCGCCCAGAGTGATGAGGTAGATCGCCAGTTCCCAGCGGCCAAACTGGGTGATCTTGCGGATCTGCGCCAGGTTGATGAGCTTGTAGCCGGTGTAGACCAGGATCGCGGCGAGAACCGCGGTCGGGATGTTGTTGAGCAGCCAGGGCAGCGCCGCGACCGTCACCAACAGCCAGGCTCCGTGCAACACAGCGGACCAGCGCGTGACCGCACCCGCCTGCACGTTCGCGGTTGAACGCACGATCACGCCCGTCATCGGCAGCGCGCCGATCGCGCCGCACATCAGGTTCCCCACGCCTTGCGCGCGCAGTTCCTTGTCATAATCGGTGCGCACACCCGAATGCATCTGGTCCACCGCTGTCGCGCACAAAAGCGTTTCCGCGCTGGCGACAAAGGCGAAGATAAATCCGGTGAGGACGATGGTCGGTGTGATCGAGGTGAAAGCTTCAATAAGCGGGATGTTGAGCGAATCGATCAGATTGGCCGGCACATCGACCTTGGCGATCGGCAGTTGCATCACCGCTGCGGCGACCGAGCCGACGATCACCGCCACCAGCGGCGCGGGGATCATCTTCATCACTTCCGGCTTGAACCGGTCCCAGGCAAAGATGCTGACAATCGTGATGACCCCGACAAAAGCGGCCAGATGGTGGACGCTGCCGTCCATTGGGAAGATGCCTTTGTAGATCGATTCCGGAATGGCCAGAATGTTGGCGATGCCGCCGCCGCGCGGCACGTCATCAACCATCACGTGGATCTGAGAGGTCAGGATCAGCACCCCGATCCCGGCCAGCATGCCGTGAATGACCGAAGGCGAGATCGCGCGGAACCACTGGCCCCAGCGAAGCAGACCGGCGATCAGCTGGATAGCGCCGGCAATCAGCACCACAACGCCCAGCATCATCAGGCCAAACTGGGTCACCAGCTCGTAGACAAGAACGGCCATACCGGCGGCCGGTCCTGAAACCTGCAGGGGCGACCCGGCGATAAAGCCGACCACCAATCCGCCGATAATGCCCGTCGCAAGGCCCAAAGCGGGCGGCGCGCCCGACGCGATGGCAATCCCCATGCACAAAGGCAGGGCGACAAGGAACACCACAATCGAAGCCATGATTTCCCTGGCTTTGGAAGTGGGGGCGGGTCCTTCAGAAGCAGCAATCGCGGTCATATCTCAGGCTCCGGGGGAGGGTTTGTCCAAGTGTTTGTGGGCCAGCCGCTTATCGGGTTGTGCGGCGCGGCCCGGATTTGAAGGCGTTGCCTTGGCCGACACGGTCGAACAAGGCAACGCCTGATCGGTTAGGGTTGGTAGGGCAGCGAGGAATGGTGCTGGATGATCCGCAGCGTTCCTTCGGCGTCTTTCTTGTAGCCCCAGCTCTTGTCGACCTTGGTCACGCCGCCGTCTTTATCGGTGAAGGTGACCCAGCCCATCCACATCGCGACATCGCCTTCGATGAAGCTTGCGGAGGTTTCCGAGACGACTTCGCGCCAACCTTTAAGGCCAAAGCCGCCGTCGAGCGGGTAGTTCGCATCGTGGCCAACGAAATAAGCGAGCGCGCCCTCTTTGGTGGGGCGGAAGGTCTTTTCGCCGCTGGCGAGCGTCGGCTTAAAAAGCACATCGCCCATATTGTAGCCGTAAGCGGCGTCGAGGACGTCGCTGGCCAGCGCCCGCGCGGCGTCGATGCCATCATTCTCATATGTTTTTGAAATTGCGACCAAAGCGTCGCCCCAGGCTGTCCGGGCTGCGGCAAGCTCGTCCTCAGTGATTGGCATTATCATCCTCTTTTCTATTAGCGCCACGCTTTGGGTTCGCGGGTGCGTTTCAGCCCGTTACATCGAGAGATGCATTCGGCGCGAGCGCGGCCCACAAGCCAGATTGTGCGCGTATCCGTCCATCGGAAATCACCGACCGTATCGGGATTTGATCGGTATTTCCCCGTATGGAACGAAGGTCTGTGCCAAGGGTTCCGCGCGCGCGGGAATTTGCGTGTGTGGGCGATCGGATCGATCGTATCACCGCCTGGGGAATGGCCGATATATCTCGCTCAAAACGCCCGTGAAAGCGCCCCTGCAACCGCCCCTGCAAGCGCCTTTGCAAGGGTCTTTGAAAGCGCTGGATCAAGCGGATTGGAGGAAAAGCTGGAAACGGCCCCAATCTTGCGTATTAATCTGCGACGCACGGTTACGAAGTTTCGCTTGCACGGTGGGGCTCTAGCGATAGTGGGTTGCATTGTGAGACCGATCCTTCGCCTTGATGTTTGCGCCCCTCGCACGGCGACGGGGGCGCTCGCGCTGCTTTTCGCTGTGAGCCTTTCGGGCTGTATCTCGATGGCGCCCGCGCCTGAAAGCCCGACCCTTGTCGAGCAATTGCCCGACGAGTTCGCGGCGCGCGACGCCAGCGCGGCGGGCGATTACACGCCGCAAAAATGGTGGACCGCGTTTGAGGACCCGGTGCTCGATGATCTGGTTGAGCGCGCGCTGCTCAGCAATCTCGACATCGTTGAATCGGTCGCCCGTTTGGAGCAGGCCAAAGCGCAGGCCCGGGTGGCGCAGGCCTCGCTTGTCCCATCCACCAGCGCGAACGGCGCGGCCTCTGGCACCAAATCGCCGCTTGATGGGCTGGACTTTGGTGGCTTTGGCGGCGGCGGTCGGCTTGAGAACGAGACCTACACGCTGGATCTTGGCGTGTCCTACGAGTTTGATCTGTTTGGCCGGGTGCGCAACGATTACCGCGCCGCGCGCCAGGATGCGATTGCCAGCGCGCAGGATCTGAAGACCGTGCAATTGAGCGCAGCGGGCGAAACCATCACGGCCTATTTCGACTATGTCGACGCCGCGCGCCAGATCGCGCTGAACGAGCGGACCGTCGAAGTTCTGCGCGACCGGGCTGAGCGCACGGAAGAGCGCTTTGCGCGCGGGCTGGTCGACAGCTTCGAGGTTTATCAGATCCAGCAGGATTTGCGGTCTACCGAAAGCTCGCTGCCGCAATTGCGCTCCAGCCTGGTCGCCACCCAGTCGCGCCTCGCCTTGCTGCTCGGCACTTATCCGGGCGAGCTTGACGCGGTTCTGAACCAGCCCTTGCGCCCGCGTCTGGTGTTTGAGCCCGTGCCAAGCGGTCTCCCGATCGATCTTCTCGCCCAGCGGCCGGACGTTGCAGCGGCGTATGAGCGGCTCGAAGGCGCGCGGCTGCGCATCGGCGCGCGCCGGGCCGAGCGCTTCCCCAGTCTTTCGTTCAACGCCTCGCTTGGCACGCAAGGCGGCGCGCCGAGCAGCGCGTTTGATTTTGCCGACAACTGGGCCACCTCGCTCGCCTCCTCGCTTGTTGCGCCGCTGTTCGATGGGGGCCGGATCACCGCCAATATCGCCAGCGCGCGGGCAACCTATGATCAGCAGGCTGCGGCCTACGCCAGCGCGGTGATCGGCGCCTTTGGCGAGGTGGAAAGCGCCATGGCTGATTACGAACAGCAGCGCGATCGTTACGCATTGGTGGCCGCGCAACTGGCGGAGGCGAAGGGCTCGCTCGATCTGCAAAGCCGCCGGTTCGAAGCCGGGGTTGGCAGCTATCTTTCGTATCTCGACGCTCTGCGCACGTTTTACGCGGTGGAGACCAGCCTTTCTTCCGCCGCGCGCTCGACCGCGCTCGCCCGGCTCAGTGTGCACCGCGCGCTGGGCGGCGACTGGGTCGACGGGGTCGAACCTCAGGAATTGGACATGCAGCGCGCCGATAAGGATGACGCGCCGGATGAAGGAGAGGCCTTATGAGCCGCCAGCTGGTTTACTCGATTGTTCTGCTGGTCGGAGCCGTTCTGATCGCCGCTGTGCTGATCGCGCTCAGGCCAGAGCCGGTCGAAGAGGAACGGGTGGAGCAGGTGCCGCTGGTCGAGGTGGTGGGTTTTGAGGCCGCGTCCGGCCCGATCCCGGTCTTGGGCTCTGGCACCGTCCAGGCGCGCGATGAGGTGACCATCGGAGCCGAGGTTTCGGGCCGGCTCACCTATGTCCATCCGGCCTTCCGCGAAGGCGGCGTGGTGCCGAAGGGCGCAACCCTGCTGCGCATCGATGAGAGCGATTACATCAACCAGGTGCGCGTGGCTGAGGCCGATGTCGCCGCACAGGGCATCGCCGTGCTCGAAGCGCAAGAAGAGGTCGAAATCGCGCGCGAGGAATTGCAGCGCTTTGACGCGCGCGCGCTGGCGGCTGAGGGCGCGGGGGAAAGCGACACGCGCATTCTCGCGCCGCGCACGATTGACGAGGTCAAGGCTGAGGCGCTCGACCGACCCGCCGAAGCCGACGCCGTCGAACGCGGGCTTGCCACGCGCGAGCCGCAGCTTGAAAGCGCCATCGCGTCCAAGGACCGCGCCGAAGCCAACCTTTCGGACGCGCAGATCCGTCTGGGCCGCACCCGCGTGCGCGCGCCGTTTGGCGGCCTTGTGCGCGAAGAAAGCGCGGCGATTGGCCAATTGGTGCAGCCGGGCGAGCCGCTGGGTTCGCTGGTCTCAACCAACGCCTACGAAGTGCGCGTTTCGCTGACGGCGGATGAAGCCGCGCTGATCCCCGGCTTGCTCAACGCTTCCAGGGCGCGCGTCCCGGCGAGTGTGACCTACACGTATGGCGGTCTGGTCTAGCGTTGGCCGGCCTTTGTCGATCGCGCCAACGCCATCCTTGATGCCACCTCCCGCAATATCGAGCTCTATGTGCGGGTGCCTTCCCCGCTGTCCGCCGGGCGGCTGGTGAGCGAGAGTGAGGGCGCAACCCGCGCGCCGCCGCTGCTGCTGGGCGCGTTCGTCAATGTTGAGATTACCGGGGCGAGCCTCGACAGCTACGCCACTGTGCCCGCCGATGCGGTGCGACCGGGCAATGAGATCTGGGTGGTTCGCGAGGGCAAACTGGCGATCCTCAAGGTGCGTGTGATCCAACGTAGCGATGAGATCGCCTATATCGCCACCCCGACCCTGTCGCAGGGCGGCCAGCTCGTCACCAGCAATTTGAACGCGCCGATTGATGGAATGCGGGTGCGCGTGGCGGGCGCGCAGGCGGCGAAGAAGACCGAGCCAGCGGCCCCCGCGGCTGAGGCGGCGCAATCGGGCGCGTCCCGGGGCAGCGGCGAATGAACGCACGCACCACTGACGGCGCCTCCCCGCCACCTCCGCCTGAACCGCCGTCCGAACCGCCGCGGCCGCGGCCCGGAGACCGCGCGCGCGACCGCAAAGGCGCGATTGCGTTTATGGCGCGCAACGGGGTGGCTTCCAATCTGCTGATGATCGCGATGGTCATGGCGGGCGTCGTCGCCTTTGGGACGATCGTGCAAGAGGTTTTCCCCGAAAGCAGCCTCGACACGATCCAGGTCAGCGTCGATTATCCGGGCGCAACCCCGGCCGAGATCGAACAGTCGATCGTGCAGCGGGTCGAAGAAGCCGTCGAAGCGATCGAAGGCGTCGACAAGATCACCGCGACCGCGCGCGAGGGCAAAGGGACGGTCAATGTCGAGCTCGAAGAGGGCACCGACATCTCCAAAGCGCTCGACGAGGTGAAGTCCGAAGTCGACCAGATCCAGACCTTTCCGGCCGAGGCCGATGAACCCGATATTCGCGAGATTACAACGCGTTCGGTCGTGCTGCGGATCGCTTTGTTTGGCGAAATCGGGGAGCGATCGCTGAAAGAGACCGCCTTCGCGCTTGAAGATCAGATCGCGGCCTTGCCCGAGGTTTCCTATGTCGAAACCAGCTCGGTGCGCGACTACCAGATCTTTGTCGACGTTAGTCAAGAGCAGCTGCGCGCGCTCGATCTGTCTTTGCCCGAAGTGGCCGGGATTGTCGGACAATCGAGCCTCGATCGCTCGGCCGGATCGCTTGATACGCGAAACGAGGAAGTGCGCCTGCGCACGGTCGGCCAGAACTACGACCAGTCCGATTTTGAAGACATCATCGTTGTCAGCTCGGGCGATGGCGACCTTTTGCGTCTGGGCGATATTGCAGAGATCACCGACGGGTTTGAAGACGAGGATCTGATCGCGCGCTTCAACGACCAGCCGGTGGCGTTTGTGGACGTCTACCGCACGTCGGATGAGCGCGTTCTCGACGTTGCGGCGTCGGTGAAGGCCTTTATGGCGAACACCTACACGCCGCCGGATGGAGTGGATTACGCGGTGTGGGACGATCAGTCGCAGATCCTCGATGATCGCTATCGCCTGCTGCTTCGCAACGCCGGGTTCGGTCTGATTCTGGTGCTGATTGCGCTGACCTTGTTTCTCGACTTGCGGCTCGCCTTCTGGAGCGCGGTGGGGATCGGCGCGACCTTTACCGGCGCGGTCTTCATCCTTGATGCGATCGGATCGAGCATCAACATGTTCTCGCTGTTCGGCTTTATTCTCGCGCTGGGCCTTGTGGTCGATGACGCGGTGGTCGTGGGTGAGAATATCTACGCCGAACGCGAAAACGGGCGGACCGGCGTGGGCGCGGCGATTGCGGGCGCGCAGCGTGTGCGCACGCCAGTGATCTTCGCGGTGCTCACCAGCATGGTCTCCGTCCTTCCGGTGCTCGCCACCGGGGGCGTGATCGGCAAGATTACGCAGGATGTCCCGCTGGTGGTGGTTGCGGTTCTCGCGCTTTCGCTGGTCGAGGCGTTGCTGGTTCTGCCGCACCACCTTTCGCACCTGCCCGCCGCGGGCGCGCATGCGGGCAACGCCATCACGCGGTTTTTTGAACGTGTCCAGGGCGCGGTCGATCGCCGGTTCAAGGCCTTTGTCGAAGGCCCGCTGGACACCGCGCTGCACTTTTCCGTCAAGGCTCCGGCCGTCGTTATCTCGGGCGCGACCGCGCTGCTGATCGTGATGGCTTCGCTGGTCCCGGCCGGGATCATCAAGGTCAGCTTCTTCCCCGATATCGAAGGCGATGTGGTCTCCGCCTCCATCGAAATGCCCGCCGGTGCGACAGTGGACCGGACCGCCAGGGTCACGCAAAGGATCCGCGAAGCCGCGGATCGGACGCTTGAGCGGTAGCAGACCGAGGAAGAGCGCGAAGCCGGCGTCCCGCCCTTCTTTGTTGAGGCGATCTACACCACGGTCGGCCAGCGCGCGGTCGGGCAAGGTGGCCCCGCTGGCACGCGGACGCAATCGAGCCCGGCGCTGGCGGATGTGCAGATTGCGCTGATGACCGGGAGCGAACGCCCCGTGAGCGCGCGCGAAATACAGGATGTCTGGCGCGAAGAGATCGGCGACTTGCCCGAAGTGCGCAGCTTCTCAATCACCTCGGACGACATCAATTTTGGCGCGGCCATCAACGTCCAGATTTCCGAAAGCGACGAAAACGCGCTGGAGGATGCGCGCGTTCGCGTGATGGAGGGCATTGCCGGGATCAACGGCGCGTTCGATATTGAAAGCGATCAGGACGCGGGCCTGCGCGAGATTGAACTGCGGCTAAAGCCCGACGCGCGCACTCTGGGCCTGACGCTGGAAGACCTTGCGGGTCAGGTTCGCGCGGCTTTCTTTGGCGCCGAGGCGGTGCGCGTGCAGCGCGGGCGTCAGGATGTGCGCGTCTATGTCCGCTTGCCCGAAGAAGAGCGCAATTCGATCGCCGATGTCGAACAATTGCGCGTCCGCGTGCCGAGCGGTGGGTTCACCTCGCTCGCTTCGGTTGCCGAAGCCCGCTTCACCGAAGCGCCCGCCACGATCCGGCGCGAGGACGGACGGCGCGCGGTCACGATCTCCGCTGATGTCGACGAAGCCGCCATCACATCAACCGAAGCCACACGGTTCATTGAAGCCGAAATCTTGCCGCCGATCCTCGCCGATTATCCCGGGCTCCAGTACAAATTCGGCGGGGAACAGGAAGAGCAACAAGAAGCCTTTTCAGGCCTTGGCGGCGCCTTTGCGATCGCGCTTGTCGTGATCTACGCCTTGTTGGCGATTCCCTTCCGTTCCTACACCCAGCCCCTGGTTATCATGGCCGCCATCCCGTTTGGCATGGTCGGCGGCCTGGTCGCGCACCTCCTGCTGGGGTTGGAACTGGGCATTCTCTCGCTGTTTGGCTTTGTGTCGCTGGCGGGCGTGATCATCAATGGCAGCCTCGTCATGATCGATTTCTTCAATGAAAATATCGAGATCGGCATGGGTGAGGACGAAGCGATCATCGACGCCGCCAAATCGCGCTTTCGCCCGATCATGTTGACCGCGACCACAACCTTTCTGGGCGTGGCTCCGATCACCTTTGAAACCAGCCGCCAGGCGCAATTCCTCATTCCCATGGCGGCAAGCCTTGGCTTTGGGGTGCTGATCGGCACCGCGCTTTTGATGCTGGTGATCCCGTCGCTGGCGATTGTCCACGTGCGCGCGCGGCGGATGGTGGGCAAGCTTTATCGCGGCGAGTTGGACGCGCCCGATCCGGTGGTAGGCGCGCCGGTGTTCGATTGAGCGCCTTTCAATTGCGCGCTTGCTTTCGTTTCATTGTGCAGTGCAAAAGAAACGCGCAATGCGCATCGCGATAGTCGACGAACGGGCCAGCCGCGCCTCCATCATTGAAGATGGGCTCTCCAGCCTGCCCGATTGCGAATTGTTCGTGCTGACCCAGCGCGACGGGCTGATCGCGCGGATCGCTGAGATCGCGCCTGACATCGTTTTCATGGATCTCGGCAACCCGTCGCGCGACGTGCTCGAAGAATATTTCGTGGTCAGCCGCGCTCTGGCGCACCCGATTGCCATGTTCGTGGATGAAAGCGATGACGACTCGATCGCCGCGTCGATCGATGCGGGCGTTTCGACCTATGTCGTCGATGGCTTGTCGGCCAAACGCATTCAGCCGCTCTTGCAGATGACGATGCAGCGCTTTGAAGCCTTTGCCCGGCTCGAAACCGAGCTGGCCGAGGCGCAGGGCAAGCTCGCCGAGCGCGACACGATCGACAAGGCCAAGCGTATCCTGATGAAGACCAAGGGTGTAAGCGAGCCGGCCGCTTACGCCGAACTGCGGCAAAAGGCGATGTCGTCGAGCCGCCGGATTGCCGATATCGCCGACGCGGTTGTGACGGCGCATGAATTGATGGGAGACAGCTCATGACCCAGCGCCTTACGATCGGGTTCCTGCCGCTCGTCGATGCGTGCCTGCCGATCCTCGCGCATGAGCATGGCTTTGCCGAGGAAGAGGGGCTGGAGCTCACCTTTGTGCGCGATGTGTCCTGGGCAACCGTGCTCGACCGGCTGCTCTACGGTCACAGCGACGCCGCGCATTTGCT
The DNA here is from genome assembly GCA_937899785.1 of uncultured Erythrobacter sp. Taxonomy (GTDB): domain Bacteria; phylum Pseudomonadota; class Alphaproteobacteria; order Sphingomonadales; family Sphingomonadaceae; genus Erythrobacter. The sequence continues at coordinate 16,113 of CALCCG010000163.1, forward strand.
CGCTCCGCTGGCGATCGCGACCACTCTGGGCCGCGGGCGGCCCGCTCAGCGTCTGGCGGCGCCGTTTGTGCTGGGGCTGAACGGGAACGCGGTGACGGTCTCGAACACCTTGGCCGAGGCCTTGGGCTGCGAGGGGGCGTTGGGCGATCCGCAGGCGTTGGGCGAACGGTTGAAAGCGGTCGCGGCTGAGCGCCAGGCGCAGGGTCGCGCTTTGCGCTTTGGCGTTGTGCACCGCTATTCGAGCCACAATTACATGCTGCGCTACTGGCTGGCCGGGTGCGGCATTCGCCCCGATGAAGACGTCGAGATCGTCACCATCGCCCCGCCGTTCAGCGCCGATGCGTTGAAGGCGGGCGAGATTGACGGGTCGTGCGTGGGCGAGCCGTGGAACTCGATCGCGGTGGAGAACGGGGCGGGGCAGATTGTCCTGGCCACCGCTCAGATCTGGCGCCGCGGGGTGGAAAAGGTGCTCGCGCTCAGAGCCGAGCGGTTGGACGAGATTCGTCCCGCCATAGAAGGGCTGATCCGCGCCATGCGCCGCACCGGGAAGCACTTTGTGGACCCGGCCAATTGGGACACCAACGCCGCGATTTTGTCGCGCCCTGAATATTGCGACGCCCCCCACACACTCGTGCGGCGCGCGATTTCGGATCGGCTTGTGCTGACCCATGGCGGCGAAGAGCGCGAATACCCCGATTTCATGTTCCAGTATCACGAGGCGGCCAACTTCCCGTGGGTGAGCCAGGCCGAGTGGCTCTACAGCCAGTTGGTGCGCTGGGATGGGCTGGGTTACGATTCGGACGCGGCCCACGCAGCGGCGCGGGTGTTTCGTCCTGACGTCTATCGCAGCGCCCTGGCGGCGACGAATGACCCGCTACCCACAGCCAGTTCAAAGGTTGAAGGAAGCGTTTCCGAAGCCCTTCAGGCTTCTACCCAGCACGGTACCATCCTATTGGAAAACAATACATTTTTTGATGGCCGTAGCTTCGATCCGGATCGACTGGAAGACTATATTGCGGCGCAAATCTGATGCTGCGCTGCAAAATTGCATTTGCATGACACGGGCGCATCGGTTATTCGATTCGTGCACGCAACGAGTTTCCAACGCAGGAAACTTTCACCTCTCTGCGTGAATGAACAGAAAATTTCGTGGCAATGCCGCCGCCCGGTTGCCTCCGATAAGGAGCGCGTCGAGGCGGTTTTTTGCGTTTGGATTGTCGGGTGTCATCGGGTTTCATCCTGAATGGGAACCCTGAATAAGAAACAAGGGAAACGGTCTATGAAAAAGTCGGGTGGGTTCACGTTTAATCGTCGGGGCGTTGTGGTTGCTCTCCTCGCCAGCGCCGCTTTGGCGGGATGCGGCGGTTCGCCAGAGGCAACCGGCGGCGAGACCGTGGTGGCAGCCTCGCTCGATGGCGAAATCGAAAAGCCCAATTTGAAGTTCGGCTTCATCAAACTCACCGACATGGCGCCGCTCGCGATCGCCAAAGAGAAAGGCTACTTCGCCGAAGAAGGCCTCAACGTGACGCTGGAGCCGCAGGCCAACTGGAAAGTGCTGCTCGACGGTGTGATTGGCGGCCAGCTTGACGGCGCGCACATGCTGGCGGGTCAGCCGCTCGCGGCGACCATCGGCTACGGCACCAAGGCCGATCTCATCGCGCCGCTCAGCCTGGACCTCAACGGCAACGCCATCACCTTGTCGAACAAGGTGTGGGACATGATCAAGGCTGATCTGCCCAAAGGCGAAGACGGCAAGCCGATCCACCCGATCAGCGCGGAACACTTGAAGCCGGTCGTTGAAAGCTTTGAAGCGCAGGGCAAGCCGTTCAACATGGGCATGGTCTTCCCCGTTTCGACCCACAATTACGAGCTGCGCTATTGGCTGGCTGCGGGTGGCCTCAAGCCGGGCTATTACTCCGATGGCGATGTGCAGGGCGTGATTGACGCCGATGTGAAGCTGTCCGTCACCCCGCCGCCGCAAATGCCAGCGACGCTGGAGGCGGGCACGATTGAAGGCTATTGCGTGGGTGAGCCGTGGAACCAGGCGGCGGTCTTCAAGAAGATCGGCGTGCCGGTGATCACCGACGATCAGATCTGGAACGACAATCCGGAGAAAGTCTTCGGCCTGCGCGAGGATTTCGCCACCAAATATCCCGCCACCACCGCCGCGATGCTGCGCGCGATCATCAAGGCGCAGCAATGGCTTGACGCCGATGGCGGCGCGAACCGTCAAGAGGCGGTCGAAATCCTCAGCCGTCCCAATTATGTCGGCGCTGATGCGGAAGTGATCGCGGCTTCGATGACGGGTGTGTTCACCTATGAGCCGGGCGACACGCGCGAGGCGGAAGGCTTCAACATCTTCTTCGATAAGTATGCGGGCTATCCCTATTATTCGGACGCCATCTGGTACCTCACGCAAATGCGTCGCTGGGGGCAAATCGCTGAGGACAAGGACGATCAGTGGTACTTTGACACCGCCAAGGCCGTCTATCGCCCGGACCTCTATCTCGCCGCCGCCAACAAGCTGGTCGAAGACGGTGTGATCCCGGAAGGCAGCGTGCCGGAAACCGACGGCTATCGCGGCGAGCAAGCGGGCTTTATCGACGGCATCACCTATGACGGATCGAAGCCGAACGATTACCTTTCGAAGTTCCCGATCGGCCTCAAGTCGGGCCAAAGTGTGACAGCCGCCGGTGTAAGCGGAAGCTAAGCCTTGCGCTGATTGATCGAAACCCCAGTCCTTTCCCCACAGGAGCGCCATCATGGCCACCGCCTTTGTAGAACCGAACCAGTCCGCTGAAACTGCGAGCACGGCGAGTGAGGCCGCCAGCGGCCCCACGGCAGAGGCACCCGCCAAGACGGCGGCTCCTGAGGCGGAAGACAAACCGAACGCACCGGGCACGCAGACGCTCACGATCCGGGCCGGTCTGGCCGGTCTGGTCTGGCCGATCATCGGGATCGTGGCGTTTATTGGCCTGTGGGCGGCGCTCGCGCCGCAGGTCGACACCTCGCTGGGCACGCTGCCCGGCCCGGCCGAAGTGACCGAGGCGGGCTTTGGCCTGTATGACGAATATTCGGCGGCGAAAGAAGCCGAAGCGGCCTTCTACGCGCAGCAGGAAGCCAACAACGAAGCGGCCATCGCAGCGGGCAATCCGGGCGCGGTTCGCGACTTCACCTATGCGGGCCCGCCGACCTTTCTCGACCAGATCATCACCTCGCTGGAAACGGTGGCGCTGGGCTTTTTCCTGGCGACCGTTTTTGCGGTGCCGATCGGCCTGATGGCGGGGCTTTCCACGCGCTTCAACGCCGCGATCAACCCGCTGGTGCAGATCATGAAGCCGGTGAGCCCGCTCGCCTGGCTGCCGATTGTGACCATGGTCATCTCCGCGATGATCACCAGCGCCGATCCGCTTTTGCCCAAGGCGTTTGTCATCTCCGCGCTGGTGGTGATGCTGTGCTCTTTGTGGCCGACTTTGATCAACACGGCCGTTGGCACAAGCTCTATCGACAAGGACTTGCTCAACGTGGGCAAGGTGCTGCGTCTGGGTTGGTTCGACAAGTTGACCAAGCTCGTCCTGCCCGCGTCGCTGCCCTACATCTTCACCGGTATGCGCCTGTCGCTGGGCGTGGGCTGGATGGTGCTGATCGCGGCGGAAATGCTCGCGCAGAACCCGGGCCTGGGCAAGTTTGTGTGGGACGAATTCCAGAACGGCAGCACGCAAAGCCTCAGCCGCATCATGTTTGCGGTGATCGTCATCGGCCTGATCGGCTTCCTGCTCGATCGCGGCATGATGGCGCTGCAAGGCCTCGCTTCGAAGAACCGCACGGTCTGAGGGAGGCAAGGGCATGACAGAGCAGGCGTTCCTTTCCCTCAAAAATGTCCGCAAGGACTACACCGCAAAGACCGGCGAGGTCACCCACGTGCTGGGCGGCATCGATCTGGAAATGGCCGAAGGCGAGTTTGTCGCGATCCTGGGCTTTTCGGGCGCGGGCAAGACGACTTTGATCAATTCGATCGCGGGCCTGGTCGAGCCGGATAGCGGCGCGATGACCTTGCGCGGCAAGCCGATCCTTGGCCCGGACCGCGAGCGCGGCCTGGTGTTCCAGTCCTATTCGCTGTTCCCCTGGCTTTCGGTCGAGCAGAATGTCGCTTTGGCCGTCGACGCGGTGCACAAGGATCGCAGCAAGGAAGCGCGCCGGGCTCTTATCGAGCAGAAAGTGGCGCTGGTGGGCCTCGATCACGCAATGGACCGCAAGCCGGCGCAATTGTCGGGCGGTATGCGCCAGCGGGTTGCGGTGGCGCGCGCGCTGGCGATGGAGCCGGAAATTCTGCTGCTCGATGAGCCGCTCTCCGCCTTGGACGCGCTGACCCGCGCCAAACTCCAGGACGAAATCGAGCGCATTCGCAAGGAAGAGGGTCGCACGATCCTGCTCGTCACCAACGATGTCGATGAAGCGCTCCTGCTGGCGGATCGCATCGCGGTGCTCACGCCCGCCCCGTCGGCCAAGATCGGCCAGATCTACGACGTCAACGTGGCGCGCCCGCGCGACCGTGAAGCGATCAATGACGACGCCAATTATCAGCGCTTGCGCAAAGAGATTGTCGGCTATCTCGGTTCGCTCAACGCCGAAAGCGGCACGGTGGGCGAAAGCCCGATTGATTTGCCGAATGTGACCCCGCTTGATCTGCTCGCCAAGAAGAAGAAAAGCGAAGAGCCACCCCAAGCCTATCTCGACGCGGCCAAAAGCGCGGTGGAAAAGCGCTATCTGGAATTCTTCAAGCTCGACAAGGTGTACCCCACGCCCAAAGGCCCCTTGAAGGTCGTCGAGAATTTCAACCTGCTGATGGACAAGGGCGAATTCATCTCGCTCATCGGCCATTCGGGGTGTGGCAAATCGACGGTGCTGACCATGGCGGCGGGTCTCAACGAGATCACCGGCGGCGGCATCGTGCTCGACAACCGCGA
>CALCCG010000164.1 GCA_937899785.1 uncultured Erythrobacter sp.
GTTCGCTGTATGCAATGCTCCGGTTGCATTTGTTTAATGGAAGTTCACCCCCAATGCTCAGTTCAAATTCTCATATTAGTGTTTGCTGAGGATCGGTAACTATGGCTTGTTACATTGCGCAGCCAATTTTTACAACGCAGACAAGAGGGAAGATCTCGAAGAAGTCACATTCACAAGAGGTCTCTTTGTTCGCATAGGCGATGAAGATGTCGATGAACCGAAGCGCGAGTTATGGGTCCTGCAAGAGGGCTTCGTGCCCGGAAGCGATTATCTCTTATTGGCGCGCGATTCGAATGAAGACCTAGTGACCTCTTTTACTGTTCTGCAGCGACGATGCCCAATCGGCGCATACCGGGAAATGTTGGGCATGGATGTTTGGACGACTGGCTATTGTGCAATCAATTCGGACACGGACATGTACCGGCTCGCCAATGCTATGCTCAAACTGCCACCTCTGGGTGAACTGACCATGCAAAAAGACCCGGAAGCCAAGGGGGCGACCGGGTCTGATTGATCAGGGTTTGAGCGGTGCTTAAGCCATTCCAGGCAGCAGCCGTTCGCCCGCAATGCGCTGCATCGCTTTTTGCAGCTTCTCAAACGCGCGCACTTCGATCTGGCGGATGCGTTCGCGGCTGACGTCGTAGACCTGGGAGAGTTCTTCCAAGGTCTGCGGCTTTTCCGTCAGGCGGCGTTCGGTCAGGATATGCTGTTCACGTTCGTTGAGCGAGTCCATCGCTTCGACCAGCATTTCGTGGCGCACATTGGCTTCCTGCGCATCAGCGACGGTTTCGTCCTGCAGGGGGCGATCATCGGTCAGCCAATCCTGCCATTCGCCCGAGCCTTCTTCGCCACCGCGCATCGGGGTGTTGAGCGAGCCATCGCCGCCCATCATCATCCGGCGGTTCATGTTGACGACTTCCTGTTCCGGCACACCGAGATCGGTGGCGATCTTGGTTACGTCCTCGGGCGACAGGTCAGTGTCTTCGTAGGCTTCGAGCTGCTTTTTCATCCGGCGAAGGTTGAAAAACAGCTTTTTCTGAGCGGCGGTGGTCCCCATTTTCACAAGGCTCCACGAACGCAGGATGTATTCCTGGATCGAGGCTTTGATCCACCACATCGCGTAGGTCGCGAGGCGGAAGCCGCGATCGGGCTCAAACTTCTTGACGCCCTGCATCAGGCCGACATTGCCCTCGGAAATGAGATCGGAGACCGGCAGTCCATAGCCGCGATAGCCCATCGCGATCTTGGCCACCAGGCGCAGGTGGCTGGACACCAGCTGCGCCGCCGCTTCGGGATCTTCGTGCTCTTCATACCGTTTGGCGAGCATGTATTCCTGCTCAGCGGTCAGCACGGGGTATTTCTTGATTTCCGACAGATAGCGGTTGAGGCTTTGCTCGCCGCTCAGCGCCGGGACGGATGGAGTGGATTTACTCACGTTTTCCCTAACCTTTCTTGCGTCGACCTCGCTTTGTCAGACCCCTGCTGGGCATCGGACTTTTCGGGCCACGTGGTTACATATAGATCAAGTTGTAGGAAAATCCCGCAACTTTCATCGATTAGAACGACCCAGTTCGTCGATCAGTTCCTGCATGTCCCCTGGCAAAGGGGCTGAAAAAGATACGAATTGCCCGCGAATCGGATGCAAAAAGCCCAATTCGGCCGCGTGCAAGGCCTGCCGGGCGAATCCCAGCCGATTAAGCAGCGGTTTCAGAGGTTTGGGCGCTGAGCCGTAGAGTTGATCTCCTAGTAAAGCATGGCCGATTGACGCGCAGTGAACGCGCACCTGATGGGTCCGCCCCGTTTCCAACCGGCACTCAATTAGCGCAGCGGGTCCGAGTCGGTCGATCACGGTGTAATGCGTAATTGCGTGCTTACCGCGCGAGGAATTCTTGGGCAGCACAGCCATTTTCTTGCGGTTGGCGTCCGAACGCCCGATTCGCGCGTCGATTGTGCCCTCGGCGGGCTTGGGTGTGCCTCCGGTAAGCGCGAGGTAGCGGCGATGCACACTATGCGCAGCAAACTGCGCGGCGAGGCCTTCATGCGCGGCGTCGGTCTTGGCCACGACAAGCAGGCCGGAGGTGTCTTTGTCGATCCGGTGGACGATACCGGGGCGTGCCACCCCGCCAATGCCGGACAATTGCCCCCGGCAATGGTGCAGCAGCGCGTTGACGAGCGTACCATCAGGATTGCCCGCCGCCGGGTGCACCACCATGCCGGCCCTCTTGTTGACGACAATCAGCTCTGTGTCCTCATAGGCAATGTCGAGCGCAATATTTTGCGGTCGCGCTTCGGCCTCGGCGGCGGCGGGCACGGTGATGCGAAATGGCGCCCCCGCTGTGACTTTGTTCGACGCGCCTAAGGCGCGCTTGCCGTCCACGTCCACCAAGCCCTCGGCAATCAACGCCTGCACGCGCGCGCGGCTCAGCCCGCTCGCCTCGGCCAGCGCCTTGTCAAGACGGCCCGCGGCCTCAAACGCGCCAGAGATGATTTGCTGTGCAGACATGCTAGAAGCGCATGCGCGATGAGCCTCTTTGTGACAAGCGATGTGATCGATGCGATCCAGGCCGCCGCGCGCGCGGCGCATCCCGAGGAATGTTGCGGTCTTCTTTTGGGTGAGACCAGCGAGCGCATTACCCGCGCAGCGCCCACGCAAAACGTCCATCCTAACCCGGCCAGAGCGTTCGAGATCGACCCGCAGGCGCTGATCGCTGCCCACCGGGCGCAGCGCGGCGGCGGGCCTTTGCTGATCGGCCACTACCATTCGCATCCAACAGGCGATCCGCGTCCCTCAGACATCGACGCGGCTCATGAGACGGGCGACGGTTTGATCTGGGCGATCTGCGCGAAAGGGCGGGTCGAATTCTGGAGAGATGGCCCAGAAGGCTTTGAAACGCTCTCCTACAGCACCCTTGATCCCTAGGGATGCGCGGTCATGCGAATGGTGAAATCCGTCGAGAAGGTCTTGCAAAGTGGTCGCGCAGGCGCTTGGGGGAAGGGTAGGAGTTTTGCATTAAGACTGTGTCGCATGTGTCTCCTACACACTGAAGAGCTGGATACGCCATGACATCGCCCACCGATTTTGCCGCGCTGCTGTGCTCGCGTCTGTGTCACGACATGCTCTCGCCTGTCGGCGCAATGTCAAACGGACTGGAGCTGTTGGCGGATGAGACCGACCCTGAAATGCGCGCCAAGGTGATCGAGCTTTTGGAGCAATCCGCGCGGAGCAGCGCGGACAAGCTCAAGTTCTTCCGCCTTGCTTTCGGCGCCGCTGGCGGTTTTGGGGAAGCGGTGCCGGTGGATGAGGCTCAGGATGTCGTCGCCGCGCTGGCCGCCGATGCAAAGCGGGTGAAGCTTAATTGGGCGATCGCTGAGCCAAGCCTCCCTAAACCGGCGGTCAAGGTGCTGCTCAACCTGTCGCAGATCGCGTTGGATGCGCTGGTGCGCGGCGGCACGCTGGATGTTGGCGCGGAAAGCCGTGACGGCAATATCGAGATCGTTGCGCGCGCGACGGGAGAGCGGGTGGCGTTTGACGAGACGATTGGCCGCGCTTTGCAAGACGAGGTCGCCCCGGGCGAAATCACCAGCCGAACGGCGGCTGCGCATATGATCGCCTTGCTTGCGCAAGAGCTGGGTGGGGGCCTCCAATACGCGCTTTCGGATGAGGCGCTGGTGCTGGGTGCGGTGCTGCCTGAGCCCGAAGGCCTGATCGGCTGACGCGATGCGGAGCGACGAACTCGTCCACGCGGTTGTCCCCTCGCCCAACCAAAACGAGCGCGCCCTGCCGATCACCATGGCGGTGATCCACTACACCGAGATGAAGCCGGTCGAGACCGCGCTGGAGCGGTTGACCGATCCCGAAGCGGGCGTTTCGGCGCACTACCTCATCAGCGAAGAGGGGATGGTGACGCAGCTCGTGGCCGAGGACAAGCGCGCCTGGCACGCGGGCAAGAGCTATTGGCGCGGGACCAAGGATGTGAACTCGGCCAGCGTCGGGATCGAACTCGACCATCCTGGCCATGACGAAGCCAATGGGGGCTATCGTGGATTTGCCGACGCGCAGATCGACGCGCTGGTGCCGCTGCTTGCGCAGATCGTTGCCGACTACGACATCCCACGCGCCAACGTGGTGGGCCATTCCGATGTCGCTCCGATGCGCAAGGTTGATCCGGGCGAGCTGTTTCCCTGGGATCGGCTCGCCGAATACGGCCTGTGCCTGCCCAAGCCCGCTAAGCTTGACCTGGGTGATCCGTTCCACAACGAGGGCGCGTTCTACCTCGCGCTTGAACGCTTTGGCTATGACATCACCGAAGGTCGCAAGGCGGTGGAGGCGTTTGAACGGCGATGGCGGCCGGAGCGGATGGCCGGGTTGCCCGACGCGCAACTGGGCGCGATCCTGTTCCAGCTTCTGCTCGATCGCGACCAGGGCCGCACGCGTTAGGGCCCCGCGCGCGCTAAGCTTTCCTAGAGCGTCGCGCTGGTGTATAGCGCGGGTCGCATCGGGGGGCTGAGGCAGCCGCGGGCCTGAAAGGGCGCGAGGAAAGTCCGGGCTCCACGAAACAAGGGTGGCGGGTAACGCCCGCCGGGCAAAGGTCTTCGGGCCGACGCTTAGGGAAAGTGCCACAGAGAGTATACCGCCGATGGACCGAGCAAGGTCACAGGCAAGGGTGAAAGGGTGCGGCAAGAGCGCACCGGGGCTCTGGCAACAGCGTCCGCATGGCAAACCCCACCCGGAGCAAGGCCAAATAGGGGTCTCGCGCTGTAAGGCAGGAGTGTTTCGCTCCAAGAGGCCCGGGTTGGCTGCTTGAGCGGCGTGGCAACGCGTCGCCTAGATGAATGGCTGCCACCGCGCGGCTGGTCGTGGCAACACGATACCGCGCGCGGAGACAGAACCCGGCTTATGAAGCTCCCCGATGCGTTCTTGGCCGCCCCTTTGCTCAGGCCGCAACGGGCGCGGGCTCGTCGATCGGCGGATAGAGCTCGTCGAATGGCCGGGATCGGCCATCAGGACACACAAGCCGAACATGCATGCGCCGCATCCGGCGTGGGCCTGGGACGCCAACGCTGTGGGCGATAATACCAACCTCTTTCTTCATTTGCGCAACGAAGTTCGCGACGCGCACGGCCTTGTTGGCCGGGTCAAGCCCACGTTGCAGATGCGGGACGTGCGTCGTGATGCCGGTGGGGCAGGTGTTCTTGTCGCATTTCATCGCCTGAATGCAGCCCAGCGCAAACATGAAGCCGCGTGCGGAGATCGTGAAGTCCGCGCCCGCGCACAGCGCCCAGGCCACCTCACTGGGGTTCACGAGCTTGCCGCTGGCGACAATGCGGATGCGCTCCTTAAGGCCGGCCTTGTTGCGCAGGTCGACCATCATGGGCAGCGCCTCGCGCAGAGTCAGCCCGACATTGTCGATCAAGGCCAGCGGCGCGGCTCCGGTGCCGCCATCACCGCTATCGACGGTGATGAAATCCGGCGCGCTCTCAGGCCCGCGTCGATTGATTTCGGAAAATAGATTCTCCAGCCAGCCATAAGCGCCCACGACCGTCTTGAAGCCGACGGGTTTGCCGGTGACCTCGCGGATATGCGCGATCTTATCGAGCAATTCTTCGGTGTTGCTGATGTCCGGATGGCGGTTCGGGGAGATCGACGCCTCGCCTTCGCGAATACCGCGGATCGCGGCGATTTCCGCGCTGACCTTTTCGGCCGGCAGAATGCCGCCTTTGCCGGGCTTTGCCCCCTGCGAGAGCTTTATTTCAAACATGCGGACCTGTTCATGGGCGGCGATTTCCCGCAGTTTGTCATCGGACAGATTGCCGTCGTCGTCGCGCACTCCGTACTTGGCGGTGCCGATCTGAAAGACGATGTCGCAGCCGCCTTCGAGGTGGAAGGGCGAGAGCCCGCCTTCCCCGGTGTTCATCCAGCATCCCGCTTTGGCGGCGCCGTGGGACAGCGCCGTGACCGCGGGCTTGGACAGGGCGCCGTAGCTCATACCCGATATGTTGAAGAAGGATGGAGCATCGTAAGGGATACGCGCGGCCCCTTCGCCAATGCACATCGGGCGCGATTCCGCAGCGTCGCGATCAAGCAGTGGCCAGGGGCAATTAACGAAGATCGGCGTGCCCACAGGCTCAAGACTGCGGGTCGATCCAAAGGCGACATTGGTGGATTCGCCCGTGCTCGCCTCGTTCACCCATTCGCGCTGAGCGCGGTTGAACGGCATTTCTTCACGATCCATCGCAAAGAAGTACTGGCGGAAGAATTCGCCCAGTTCCGACAGGATATTGCGCATCCGCCCGATCACTGGGTAATTGCGGCGCACCGTATCGGCGGTTTGAAACCGGTCGACAAAGAACAAGATGACGAAAGACAGGGCGACAAAGCCCACAATCAACACAAAGATGTCGCTGATCAGCTCCAGCGCAAAATGCATGGCGTTACCTCCCTGGATGAACCCCGCAGCTTTCGCGGCAATCATTTAGGTGGTTACACTGGGCCGGGCCTTGAGCCTAGGTCAAACGCGCCCGACACTTGCGTATGTGAAACCGCGCGCGCGCACATCCTCTGGCGTGTAAATGTTGCGCAGGTCGACCAGAACGGGCTGCTTGGCAAGCTCTATAACCCGGCCAAGGTCGAGCGCGCGAAATTCGTCCCACTCGGTCACAATCACCACCACATCAGCGCTGTCGATCGCGGCGTAAGGGTCCGCGCACATATCAACCTCGGGCATCAGCGGCGCGGCTAGCTCCATGCCTTCGGGATCAAAGGCGGACACCTTCACGCCGGCATCGCCCAGCGTCTGCGCGATGGCGATCGAAGGGCTGTCGCGCATGTCATCGGTGTTGGGTTTGAAGGTCAGACCCAGCAAAGCCGCCTTCTTGCCGCGCGCCGCCTCGGCTCCGCCCAGCGCGTCGAGCACTTTGCGGCCCATTGCGCGCTTGCGGCTTTCGTTCGTCTTCACCACCGCTTCAACGATGCGTGTCGGGCTGTCGTAATCCTCAGCCGTTTTGAGCAGCGCCAGCGTATCCTTTGGAAAGCACGATCCGCCATAGCCGGGCCCGGCGTTCAGGAACTTGGCACCAATGCGGTTGTCCATGCCGATGCCGCGGGCGACGTCCTGAACGTTGGCGCCAACCTTTTCGCACAGATCGGCCATCTCGTTAATGAAGGTGATCTTGGTCGCAAGGAAAGCGTTGCCGGCGTATTTGATCAGCTCGCTGGTGCGCCGACTGGTGAAGAGGATCGGCGATTCGTTGAGGTAAAGCGGACGGTAGACCTCGCGCATTACCTCCTGGCCGAATTCGTCTTCTGCGCCGATCACAATCCGGTCGGGGCGCTTGAAATCGCCGATGGCCGCGCCTTCGCGCAGGAATTCGGGGTTTGAGACCACCGCAAAGCGATGCGGCGTTCCGGTGTCGCGTATAATCCGCTCGACTTCATCGCCGGTGCCGACTGGGACGGTGGACTTGGTCACTATGACCGCTTCGCTCGACAGGTTTTCGCCGACTTCACGCGCGACCTCGTGAACGAAGGTCAGATCGGCGTGGCCATCGCCCCGCCGGCTGGGCGTTCCGACAGCGATGAAGATTGCCGCTGCGTCTTCAATCCCCTCCGCCAGATTGGTTGTGAAGGACAGGCGGCCCGCGGCCACGTTGCTCTCCACCAGCCCATCAAGGCCCGGCTCGTAAATCGGCATCACGCCATCATGCAGCGCCTCAATCTTGCGCGCGTCCTTGTCGATGCACACGACATCGTGGCCAAAATCGGCAAAACACGCACCCGATACGAGCCCGACATAGCCCGAACCCACCATAGCAATCTTCATTGGCTTATCCGCCCTTGGTTGTCTTCAATTTCGAGCGCGATCGCCGTGGAAGACGCCGACCCCGCCATTTTCAGCAATGGCTTGCAGGACCCGCCTCTGATCGCCTTCGAGAACCAGCGCGGTAAGCACACCGGAACGAAAAGCGCCAGTGTCAATCCCGATCCGGTTGCCGCAATCCATCACCGTTTCGAAAATGGTATGGCCGTGCACCACCACTTTTTCGAGCGGTCCTTCGTGATTAAGGAAGCGATCGCGGATCCACAGCATGTCTTTGCGCGTCTGTTCGGCGATCGGAAGGCCAGGATCGATACCCGCGTGCACAAAGAGGTAATCGCCGGCCACAATATAGTCTTCAAAGCCCGCCATGTAATCCAGGTCATCTTGCGGGATGATTTCCGGCAGCGCCGCGAACAGCTCGTCAAGCGTCATCTCCGCAAACTGCTTTTTCGACATGCCGTAAGAGAGCACCGTTTCGCGACCGCCATGCTTTAGGAAGTGCCGCAGAATCTCCGGCCTTTCGAACGCGGTGAGGAACATCTCTTCGTGGTTGCCGGCGAGAATGCGCACATCACGTTCGCACTGCCATTGCCGGGTGCGATCAATGACACCGGCGCTTTCAGGCCCGCGATCGACCAGGTCGCCAAGCAGAATGACATGCGTTTGCGCGCCCGGGCGCATCGCGTCATCGGCCTCAATCGCGTCAATCAGCGCGTCGTACAGATCAAGCCGGCCGTGAATATCGCCGATCACGTAATAGCGCGCCCCATCCGGCACGGCGGGCAGGCGCTCTGCGCCCTTTTGCCGGGCACCAAAGAGATTGCGCAAAGCTTCGATCATGGGGTCGTCAGACGTGTCAGCGAGTCGTCGAAAAAGGGAAGCCTGCCCATAAGCATGAAGAGGTTTAACAGCAACTGAGCGAACGCTCTGTATCGCGCCGCCGCACGACGCGCTGAGCTGCGGTTTGCGATCAGTCGAGCGAGAAATTGACTGTTGTCACAACCCGCACTTTCTTGAACGGACTGTCGGCCTGGCCCCAGCCGCCGCCGGATCCGTCGCGCGCCTCGATTGAGAAATAGCCTTGCGTCGCGCTTTTGATCGCTCCTACGCTCGCTCCGGAATCTTGCGCGAATTGCTGCGCGGACGCGCGCGCGTCGCGGGTGGCTTGGGCCACCATCTCGGGCTTGATGTCGTTGAGGCCGGTAAAGGCGTAGCTCATACCCGACCCCTCCTCGAGCAGCACACCGCGCCCGACCAGATCGAACTGCTGGGCCACGGCCTTTTGCGCACGGTCGATATCTTTGGTGCGCAGCGCCAGCCGCTGGCGCACCGTATAGGTGGTGACCCCGCGGCTGGTGTAGCTTGAAACATTTGCGCCGGTCGGCTGCAGCGCCTCTGCGGGAAAGCCGAGGTCGTCAAAAAAGTCGCGAATAGCCGCGGTGTCACGGCTGACTTTAGCTTGCGCGCCGGCCAGGTCGACCGAATTCGCGGAGTATGAAATCGTCCAGGTCGCGAGATCGGCTGTCACATCGCGTTCGGCAAGGCCGCGCACGGTTACCGATCGCTCGGCCTCCTTGGCGCGCAACAAGCCATCGCCCAACAGGTAGCCACCGGCGGTCAGGCCGAAGGCTGCAATCGCGGCCGTGCCGAACCATCGCGCGGTTGTGGAGCGGTTCATATGGGCGCCTCTAGCGGTGTCTGTGTCGCGTGTTTCGATCTCGCTCATCGGGGTTCTCCTGTGAATCAATGCGATAAATTGTGCATCAGCAGCGATGAACCGTTTTTGAACGCGCGCCAATTTCGTGCGAGGTGTGTCCGCGACGTTGGCGTGTTTCCGCAAGCGCGCCCTATTCAACAAGGTGACCCAATCTCATGCCCAAGTATCTTCACACGATGATCCGCATCACCGATCCTGAAGCGACGGTGGCGTTTTTCAATCTGATTGGGCTTGAAGAAATCGGTCGGTTCGAAATCAAGGAGGGGCGTTTCACGCTGATCTTTCTTGCCACGCCGGGACAGCAGGGCGTGGCCGAGCTTGAACTGACCTACAATTGGCCGCCCGAAGATGGCGCTGAGCCAGAATCCTATGATTGCGGGCGCAATTTTGGCCACCTCGCCTATCGGGTCGAGGACATCTACGAAACTTGCCAGCGTCTCGCCGATGCGGGCCACACGATCCATCGGCCTCCGCGCGATGGCCGCATGGCTTTCGTGAAGTCGCCCGATGGTATCTCGGTCGAGCTGCTCCAAGAGGGCGCGCTCGAACCGGAAGAGCCTTGGGCGAGTATGGAAAGCGTCGGCACCTGGTAAGCGCCCGGCCCGCCCAGCCTGCCACGTCTTGCTATCCGGTTTGGGGCGCGGGCTTAGTCGGGGTGTGGCCCTGATCGTCGCAATCGGACACGGGGTGCTTTGTCGTCAGTCGCAGCACGACATAGCCCAGCACCGCTGAGATCAGCGAGCCCATGAGAATGCCGATCTTGGCTTCCTCTTTGAGGATCGGGAAGGCGGGGAAGGCCAGTTCGCCGATGAACAAACTCATTGTAAATCCGATCCCGCACAGGATCGAGACGCCCCAAATCTCCGCCCAGCTCGCATTTGCCGGGCGCGGCGCGAATCCGGTCTTGTCGGTGATCAGCACTGTGGTGAAAACGCCCAATTGCTTGCCAACGACCAGGCCGGCTGCCACCGCGATCGGCAACGGATCCAGCAGCGCCTCCACCCCCATTCCCGCGAAAGAGACGCCGGCGTTGGCAAAGCCAAAGATCGGCACGATCAAATACGAGCTCCACGGCGCAAGGCCGTGCTCAAGCCGTTCCAGCATCGAGTTTCCGTCGCGCCGCTTAAGTGGAATCGTGAACGCCGCCAGCACCCCGGCAATGGTGGCGTGGACGCCCGTGTTGAGAACGCAATACCACAGCACCACTGCGAGCAGGATGTAGGGCCAGAACACGCTTACCCGCATGCGGTTCATCGCGACCATCACACCCAACACCGCCGCTGCGGCCCCCAACCAGGTTAGAAAGTAGCTAAGCGATTCGATCTCGGTGTAGAACAGCGCGATAACCAGGATCGCTCCGATGTCATCGACAATCGCCACGGTCAGCAGGAACAATCGCAACGACGCAGGCACGCGGCTTCCCAAAATGCCCAAAACGCCCATCGCGAAAGCGATGTCGGTCGCCGCCGGGATCGCCCAGCCACGCGTGTATTCACCTCCGCCGGAGACGAGCATATACACCACCGCCGGCGTCAACATTCCCGCCAGCGCGGCGACCATCGGCAAGCGGCGTGCTGCAGGGTCTGACAGGCTGCCGCTGACAATCTCGCGTTTGACTTCAAGCCCGACGACAAAGAAAAAAACGGCCATCAGCGCGTCGTTGATCCACAGATGCAGGTCGTCGAGCTTTGCAATCGGCGTCCACGGCAAGTGTCCGTAGAAAAGCTGCTTATACTCATCGGCGTACGCCGAATTGGCCGCAAGCATTGCCGCAGCGGCGACGATTATCAACAATACGCCCGCCGACGCGTCGCTCACGAAGAGCGCCCGTACGGGCGCAAAGATGGATCGAAATGACCTGCGGGGCGTTAAGGGCGTGTTGGACATAGCGGGCAACTCCATTGAGAATTGTTCAGCGGGTTGCAAGTCGATACGTTAGTTTTCGGACGGGCGAGGGGTCAGCTTGGACTTGGGGCACTTTGATTTTTGGCAGTTGCTGGCGCTTTTCCAGCACGAATTGTTGCTGTTCGCCGGGGTTTTCTTCCTCATAGGCGCTATAGATGACGTCCTGATTGACGCGCTTTGGGTGTGGCTGAAACTCACCGGCAGAGCCAAAACGACCGAAGTCAGCCGCGCAGACCTTGTCGATCAGCCCCTCGCCGGGCCAGCCGCGGTGTTTGTTCCAGCCTGGAAAGAAGCTGAGGTGATTGGCCATACGCTGATTCACGCGCTGACCGTCTGGCCGCAATCGGGCCTGCGCGTTTATGTCGGGTGCTATCAGAACGACCCCGATACGATAGCGGCGGCCATGAAGGCGGCCGCGCAGCTCGGCAAGACGGGCGACAACCGTTTGCGGATCGTCATTCACGACCGTCCTGGCCCAAGCACGAAGGCCGATTGCCTTAATCGCTTGCACCAGGCGCTGCGCGATGACGAACGCCGCAGCGGCCAATTGTTCAGCTGCGTTATCTTTCACGACGCCGAAGACATGGTTGATCCCGGCGCGCTGAGCCTGCTCGACCAGGCGATCGCCGATGGCGCGGACTTCGCGCAGCTTCCGGTCGAACCGGTTGCGCAAGCGCAAAGTCGGTGGCTAGGCAGCCATTATTGCGAGGAATTCGCCGAAGCGCATGGCAAAGCGATGGTTGTGCGCAGCGCCTTGGGTGCGGCCTTGCCCGCAGCGGGGGTGGGCTGCGCAATTTCGCGCCGCGCCCTGCACCAATTGTCGCGCCGCCGGATTGATGGCACCCCGTTCGAAGCGCAATCGCTGACCGAGGACTACGAATTGGGCCTTGCCGTGTCGGCCATGGGCGGAGTGTCTCGATTTGTGCGCGCGCGCGGCGAGGACGGCACCTTTATCGCCACCCGTGCCTTCTTCCCTTCGCGGCTTGCCCATGTGGTGCGCCAGAAGACGCGCTGGGTCCATGGCATCGCGCTTCAGGGCTGGGACCGTATCGGTTGGAACGGCGGCGCGGTGGAGAGCTGGATGCGCGCTCGAGACCGACGCGGGCCGCTGACCGCGCTGGTTTTGCTGGTCGGCTACACCTTGCTGCTTCTGACCACGGCTTTGTGGATCGCGGCGGGCGCTGGTGTCGCACCCGAACTGCCCATGTCGCCGCTTCTCGTTGTTCTGCTCGCCGCCAATTTCGCCGCCTTTGCCTGGCGCGCGGCGTGGCGTTTTGGCTTCACGGCGCAAAGCCATGGCTGGCTCGAGGGCCTGCGCGCGATCGCGCGCATTCCGTTGTCCAATGTCGTAGCGATTCTGGCCGGTCGCCGCGCGATAACCGCTTACGCCCTGACTTTGAGGGGCCGCGCGGTCGAGTGGGACAAGACGCCGCACCTCAGCCATCCAGCCAGCGCAGCGGTCCTTCCGAGGCCCGCGATTGGAAGCCCGGCGGTCGCACAGGAGAGCGCCTCGTGATTGGGTCCGAACGCGAGGCCCTGATCGATCGTGTTGCCAACGATGATCCCCCACCCCGTTTGGGCGGGCCGCTGGCGATGTTTGGCCTGCTGTTATTGGTGTGGGTGACCGGGCGTTTTGCGCTTTGGGAAAGCCCGTTTCCCGGATCGGGCTTGATTGCGGATGCGACGGTGATGCTGGCGCAAGAGAGCTCGAGCCCCGCGCGCTCTTCGCAAGTCCCGCTGGCCACCGATGAAAGCCCGGCCCGCCATGGATCTTGGCCGGAATTCGCGCAGCGCCTTTGGGAAGAGCCTCGGATGGCGTCGGGCGCGGGTGTTGGCGCCGGCGCTGGCTTAGGCCCCGCTACGGGCGCTCCGGACAAGGACGTCGGACCCGCACCCGCCTATCACGATCCGGCCGTTCGTCTCGCCCGGTCGCATATGGCATTGTGGCGCGCGGCATTGGTTTCCGACACACGCGGAGCGTCTTGGCGCGCGCGGCGCTCGCAACTGGAAAGCGCGCGCGCCGGACAGGCCGATACGCCGGTTTTTCCCGGGAGGCCGTCCTTTGCGGCGCCTTCGGATGATGCAAAAAAGGGTCGAACCAATCGTTGGACGCTCGACGCCTGGGCGTTCTTGCGCGAAGGATCAGGGTCTGCCCCCATCGCTCAGGGCCGCGTCCCGGTCTATGGTGCCAGCCAGGTTGGCGCCAACCTACAGTTCCGTGTCGCTCCAGGTTCAAGTCGCGATCCACGTCTCTTCGCCCGCGCCTATCGCGCTTTGCTCGATGAGCCTGAAAGCGAGCTTGCTGCCGGCATCTCCGTCCGGCCGGTCCCCGCGATTCCGGTTCGCGTCGCGGCGGAGGTGCGGCTGACCGATGATCGGTTCCGCAGCGATGTGCGCCCCGCCGCTTACGCCATCACCGAGATTCCGCCAATACCGCTTCCGCTCGATGTATCAGGAGAGGTTTACGCCGGGGCCGGTTATGTCGGTGGAGCTGCGGACACCGCTTTCATTGATGGCCAGGCGACCTTGGTGCGACGCGTGGCGAGTTTTGACCTAGCGCGAGAGGACGACGTCAGGCTTAGCTTTGGTGCGGGCGCATGGGGCGGCGCGCAACGTGACGCCAACCGCCTGGATTTGGGCCCCACGATGCGCGTAGATATGTCTTTGGGCGCGGTCCCAGCGCGAATCTCGATCGATTATCGTGAACGAGTTGGCGGGGATGCGTCGCCCGTTTCGGGCGTCGCCGCCACCGTGTCAACGCGCTTCTAGCGCCCATTGCCGCCAGGATGGCGCAAGAAGAAGCGACCGCGTCGCACGCAACGCCTTCCAAGCGCGCTCGCGCTGGGCTAGTCGCTTGAGGTGTAATGGATGTTTACCTTCCCATAGCCAACCTGTCGGTGAACGGCCTCTACATCGTCCTCCTGGGCGGTCTTACGGGCATTCTCTCGGGTCTGTTCGGTGTGGGTGGCGGGTTCCTGACCACGCCTTTGCTCATTTTCTATGGTATTCCGCCAACCGTGGCGGCCGCTTCCGCGGCAACCCAGGTCACCGGCGCCAGCGTGTCCGGCGTGCTCGCCCATTCCCGCAATAAGGGCGTCGATTATCGCATGGGCGCGATCATGGTTGCAGGCGGTGTGATCGGTGCGCTGATCGGCGCGGTGCTGTTCCGGCTTTTGCAGGAGCTGGGGCAGATCGATGTCGTGATCAGTGTCCTTTACGTCGTGATGCTCGGCACGATCGGCGCGCTGATGATGCAGGAAGCGCTCGCTGGACTGCTGCCCAGCGTGACTGCCGCCTATGGCGGACATCAGGCGCGCCGGCGCCGGCACCACCCGCTGGTCGCAGGGCTCCCCTATCGCTGGCGGTTTTACGCCTCGGGGCTGTACATCTCGCCGCTGGCGCCGCTGATCCTGGGCGGGTTGGTGGGCGTCCTCACAATGCTTATGGGGGTTGGCGGCGGCTTTATGCTGGTGCCTGCCATGCTCTATATCCTGGGGATGAGTGGCAATGTCGTGGTTGGCACGTCGCTCTTCCAGATCCTGTTTGTGACCATGGTGACAACCATGACCCACGCTTTGACGACCAAGGCGGTGGACATCATCCTTGCAGGGCTCTTGCTGCTGGGATCGGTGCTGGGCGCACAATTTGGCACGCAAATCGCAATGAAGGCGCGGCCCGAAGTCCTGCGCCTCGTGCTCGCTGCGATCGTTATCGCGGTGGCCTTGCGCATGCTCTATGGCCTTTGGGTCCAGCCCGATGAGATTTACACGGTGAGCCCGCTGTGAGCGGGCGTTTGCGTTTCCAAGCGCCCTTACTTGCCCTGGCCGCCGTGTTCCTGTGTGCCCAGAGCGAGCCGGTTCTGGTGCCCGAAGTCAGCCAATCCCGGATCGAGGTGCGCCAAGGCTTCACCGGCGCGGATCTGCTCTTGTACGGGGCGGTCATCGCGCCGGGCGTTGAGCGTTCGAATTACGACATCGTTGTCGTTCTCAAAGGCCCGCTCGAGGCGATCCGTTTGCGCGAAAAAGAGCGAATTGCCGGCATCTGGATGAACGCCGGTTCGAGCGATTTTCGCTCCGCCCCGTCCTTTTTCGCGGTCGCTTCCTCCCGGCCGGTCAGCGAGTTGGTCGACGAACGCACCGCGGCCATTTTTGAGCTGGGGACGCGCTTTATCCAACTCAGCCCGGTCGGCGAAATCGAACCGACCGAGCAGGCGCGCTTCGCCCAAGGCCTGGTGGAGATGCGCCAGAGGGAGGGTTTGTATATCGAGAATCCGGGCGGCGTCCGCATCAGTGAGGGCGTGTTGTATCAGGCCCGGATCAATCTCCCCTCCAATGTGACGACCGGCCCCTACACGGCGGAGACCTTTGCGATTGCCGGCGGCCGCGTCGTCGCCAGCGCCACGGCCAAGATCGAAGTCGTCAAGGTTGGTCTGGAAGGGCGCGTCGTGCTTGAGGCGCGCCGCAACTCGTTTTTGTACGGTTCCTTTGCGATCCTGCTTTCGGTCGTGATGGGCCTGTTGGCCGGGCGCGTTTTCGTTCGCCGTTAAGCCTTGGCCGCCACGTGGCAAGGCCTGCCAATAGGGTTTGTCATCAGGCTTTTGCGTTGACCCGATCTTAACCCCGTTAGCCCTAGAACCGCCGCGCTTGAGACCGCTGTGACGGTTTTGCAGAACGGGTGATGTAAAGGCGCGCAAATGGGTGAAGTTAACCAGGATCAGTTCGAGCGTTTCACCGGTCCGGCAGCCTCGGCCGAGCCGGGCACGGCCTCGCAAGATCGGTCCGAGGCGAACGCGTCAATGCCGATTGGCGTTGTGCTTGAGGTGTCGGGATCCGGCGCTCAGGTTGCCTTTGATCTCCAGCGTATCACAGAGTGCATCGAAGACGATGATCCTTCGATCGCGCTGGCCGGCCAGGTCGGCAGTCAGATCAAGATTCGCGTGGGCGACGCCTGGCTTCTTGCCAACGTCCGCGACCAGCGCAAGGATCGCCGCACCGAAGGCGGCGTGATCGCCAATCTCGATTTTCTCGGCGAAGGCTCCGAAGAGAAGCTCACCAGCCGTATCCACGGTTTCAAGCGTGGTGTGACCCGCTATCCGGTTCCGGGCGCGATGGTTTATCCCGCCACCACGGGCGACCTTCGCCAGATTTATGCAAGCGACGGGCGCGCCAACATCACCATTGGCAAGGTCTTCCCGACTAAGGACATTCGTGCCGGGCTCTACATCGACGCGATGCTCGGCAAACACTTCGCGCTGCTCGGATCGACCGGGACCGGCAAGTCGACCAGCGCTGCGCTTATCCTGCACCGGATTTGCGAGACCGCGCCCAAAGGTCACGTCGTCATGATCGATCCTCACGGCGAATACGCCGCCGCGTTCCGCACGACGGGCCGGATCCTCGACGTCTCGAACCTGCAAATGCCCTATTGGCTGATGAACTTTGAGGAGCATTGTGAAGTGCTTCTTTCGAGCAGCGGCAACGAACGCCAAATTGACATGGATATTCTGGCCAAGTGTCTGCTCGCCGCGCGCTCCAAAAACCGCATGGCCGAATCGATGGGCAAGATCACCGTTGACGCGCCGGTTCCCTATCTGTTGTCCGATCTCTCGGCGATCCTGCAGGATGAGATGGGCAAGCTCGACAAGGCTACGTCGACCGCGCCGTTCATGCGGATCAAGTCCAAGCTCGAAGAGCTCAAAAGCGATCCGCGCTATCAGTTCATGTTCTCCGGCATGCTGGTGGGGGACACGATGGCGGATTTCATCTCCAAGGTCTTCCGTATGCCTGGTGATGACCGGCCGATCTCGATCATCGACGTCTCAGGCGTGCCTTCCGACATCACTTCCACCGTGGTTGCGGTGCTCAGCCGGCTTGTGTTCGACTTCGCGATCTGGGGCCGCGAGGAAAAGACCCGCCCGATCCTGCTCGTGTGCGAGGAAGCCCACCGCTACGTTCCGAACGAAAAGCACGCCGACGGCTCTTCGGTTGGCCGCGTGCTCAGCCGGATCGCCAAGGAGGGCCGGAAATACGGCATCTCGCTCGGCCTGATTACGCAGCGTCCCTCGGACCTTGCCGAAGGCGTGTTGTCGCAATGCGGCACGATCATCTCGATGCGTCTCAACAACGACCGCGACCAGGCCTTTGTCCGTTCGGCCATGCCCGAAGGCTCACGCGGGTTTCTCGATTCGATCCCAGCGCTGCGCAACCGCGAGTGCATTGTGTGCGGTGAGGGTGTCGCCATCCCCATCCGCGTAAGCTTCGACACGCTCGAAGAGCACAAGCGCCCCGCTTCGGAAGATCCCAGTTTTGTGGAGCTTTGGAACACGGGCGGCGGCGAAGAGGAAATGGTCGAACGCGTGGTTCGCCGTTGGCGCTCTCAGGGTTGAGCCCACACCGCTGATCGCGCCGGATTTGGGGAGCAATCTTCAGGTTCCGCGCGTGTCTCCGTAAAGGTGGATGTGCATCCGGTCGCTCATCCGAAAGCCGTGTTCCAGACACAAGGAGGAGAGCCATGCCTGGCGCGCGCGTAAGGCTTCGCTGGTGGTCCCCTCCGCCATCAGAAAGATGCGCTGGCAGGGGATGGCGTAAGCGCGCTGCAAATCCAGCACCTCCTCCACATCCTCCGGTGCGGCGATCACGAATTTGAAGACCGCGCGTGGGTCTACCGCGTAAGCATCGAGCCGCTCGGGAATGAGCGCCAGTTCAGCCGTGTTGCCGCTGTGCGAAAGCTTGGGGCTGACATTGTACTGGTCAACCCGGATATCGACATGCGCGCTGGCCTTGGTCGTGCCGTTGGTTTCGATCTCAACCTCGATATCGGGCAGCTCGGCGAGCAGTTCGGCGAGCGCTCCGCACTGCATCAATGGTTCGCCCCCCGTGATGACCAGGCGCTTCTGGCCGGTCGCCGCGATCTTGTACGCGGCCTTCGAAGGCGACAGCTTGACTTGATTGGCCGACCGTTCGAACGTCACCCCATCACGATGCGGGCGGTTGTCCCCCTCAAAGCGCCACGTATAGGCCGTGTCGCACCAGGTGCAGGCCAGGTTGCAGCGCGAGAGGCGGATAAAGGCCACAGGCGTTCCCGCGCTCGGCCCTTCGCCTTGTAGCGAGGCGAAGATCTCGGGCTCGCCTGTATCATCGGTGGCAAGGACTAGATTGGCCATTGTGGATTCAACACATATCTTGTTGTATCACAGTGGCTTAATCGATACATGGACAACATGTTACACGGTCCTGAGGAAGAATAACCTGGCGCCCCAATCCTGCGGTTCAATCCGGGTAATGCAAAGGGTGGGGAAGAGCATGCGGTGAACATCAAGGCCTCAATGCCACGAACCGCGCGAGTAGGAAACGCCCAGCGCTATCCAACCATGGCGACATCAAGCTCATCGGTCTGCGGATCATAGCTGACCGACATGGAATGGCCCCAGAACAGGTCATCATCGCCGTAGTAGAACCCGAAAGAGCCATCCGCGCGAACGCTGGGTTCATCAAGGATAAAGCGCCGCTTGAACGCCTCGCGATCGAGTAGCGGCTCGCTTTCCTCGCGCCAGTTTTCAAGCCAGACGGGGTAATACTCCTTGGCAATGGCTTCGCGGATGCGCGCGTCCCACGCTTCGCGCTCGGTCCACAAGGCGCGCAAGGTGGCGATGGCGTGCTCAGGATCGGCGCGCACGCCGTTTTCTTCGGTCTCAAGGTCCAGCACCAGCCGGACGCTTTGGCCCATCCAGTCGCGTTGCTGAACCAGCCATTCGGGGAACGTCGTATCGGGTGTGAATTCGCCGAACTCCGGATCGGAAAAGCCCGGTGGGTGGAGGATTCGCTGAGCCGCAGCGAGCAAATCAGGGGCCGCCTTGGCCTTCAAAGGCGCGCGCAGCCGGGCAACATCCTGAAACTCGCCGAGCTCGACAGGAGCCTCAATCGCGAAACGAACCAGAGCGCGCGCAGGGAAGATATAGGCCCACCAATCCAGCTGACTTTCCCTTTGATTCGGGATCTCAACCCGTAAGGTGCGCTCCTGGATCGGCCCGTCATTTTGGTGCCACGCGATCAGGTGAAACGATCCAGTCCAAGTGCCGTCCTTCTCCAAAGCTCCGCTGCCACCTCCAAGAGTATCCACGACCCCGGTGATGATGATCGCCTCCTTGTCCGCCTGCGCGGCCACACCGCTAGGAAAAAGCAGAGCGAGCCCGGTCAGGATCGTGCGCAACATGCGTTTACCCCAGCCTTGCCAGCGCTGCTTTGAGCCGTTCAACCTCGCCTTGGTGATGCGCTAGATCCGCGCGGGCCTTTTCCACCGCTTCGGGCTTGGCGCGTTCGACGAAATTGGCGTTGGAGAGGCGTCCTTCGAGCGATTTGGCCTCTTTCTCGGACGCCGCCAGCGCCTTTTCGAGGCGCGCTTTCTCGGCCGCGATGTCGATAATGCCTTCGAGTGGCACGATGAAGGTGTCGCCCATCGCAGAGACCTGCATGGCGGGGCCTGCGGGCGGCTCACCAAGGGCCACCGGGGTGAGCCGCGCAAGACGCTCAATCGCGGCGGCGGATCGCTCGACTGTGCTGCGCGCCAGCTCGGACGGTTCGGGCAGGAAGGCGGCAAGCTTTGCTCCGGGAGCAATGCCAAGCTCGTTCTTGGCCGAGCGGGTGTTGGTCGTCAGCTCGATCACCCAGTCAATCGCGTCGGTTGCCTCTTTGGAGGTCTCAGCGCGCGGATTGGGCCATTGGGCAAGGATCAGGTCGTACGTTCTGTCGCCCCCATGGTTGATGGCCTGCGCATGCCACAGCTCTTCCGTGATGAACGGCATGAACGGGTGGAGCATAACGAAAATCTGATCCAGCGCCCATCCAGCGACCGCGCGGGTCTCAACCGCAGGCATCGCTTCTGGGTCCGCGCCTTCGGCAAAGACCGGCTTGATCAGCTCCAGATACCAGTCGCAGAACTTCGACCAGGTGAACTGGTAGATCGCGTTGGCGGCGGCATCGAACCGCAAATCGGCCATTGCCTTCTCGATCTCTTCGCAGACCTGCTGGACCTCGCCGATGATCCATTGGTTGGCGGCGAGGCGCGCTGTGGGAGCCTTCAAAGTGGTTGAGGCGCCAATGCCGTTGGACTGGCAAAAGCGCGTCGCGTTCCAGAGTTTCGTGGCGAAGTTGCGGTATCCCTCAACCCGCTTTTCATCCATCTTGATGTCGCGGCCTTGGCTTTCCATCGCGGCCATGAAGAACCTGAGAGCATCCGCGCCGTATTGGTCAATCAGGCCCAGGGGATCGACGACATTGCCCTTGGATTTGCTCATCTTGGCGCCATCGGCCGCGCGCACGAGGCCGTGGAGGTAGAGCTTGTCCCAAGGCCTTTGGCCCATATTGTAATAGCCCCACATCAGCATCCGCGCGTCCCAGAAGAACAGGATGTCGAACCCGCTGATGAGCAGCGAGTTGGGGTAGTGTTTTTCGAGGAGCGCGGTCTCGTCCGGCCAGCCGAGCGTGGCGAACGGCCACAGGCCGCTGGAGAACCACGTGTCGAGAACGTCGGGGTCGCG
>CALCCG010000165.1 GCA_937899785.1 uncultured Erythrobacter sp.
GCCGTGCGCAAGCGCGCGCGCGATCTTGGCGTTGATCTTGCCCATGTGAAGCCGGCCGAAGACGGGCGCGTACGCCACGGCGATCTCGATCAGTTTCTCGCCTACAATTCCGGCGGCGGTTTCTCGCCCGCGGGCGCCAAACGCGCGGATGAAGCGATCAAGGTCATCGGCCTTAGAAAACGCATCGCGCAGAATATGGCCGCCTCCAAGCGTCACATCCCGCACTTTACCTATGTCGAAGAATGCGATGTGACCGAGCTTGAGCGTATGCGCGGCGATCTCAACGCCAATCGCGGAGCCAAGCCCAAGCTGACCCTGCTGCCGCTGCTTATCACCGCGATCTGCAAGACGCTGCCCGATTACCCGATGATCAACGCGCGCTATGACGATGAAGCCAATGTCGTTACCCGGCACGGCAGCGTCCATTTGGGCATGGCGACGCAGACCGATAACGGCCTGATCGTGCCCGTCATCCGCGACGCGCAAGCGCGCAATTTGTGGCAGCTGGCGACCGAAATCGGCCGTTTGGCGGGCGCGGCGCGCGATGGCTCGGCCAAGTCTGAGGAATTGTCGGGTTCGACCCTAACGGTCACTTCGCTTGGCCCTCTGGGTGGTGTCGCAACGACCCCGGTCATCAACCGGCCTGAGGTCGCCATCATTGGTCCCAACCGCATTATCGAGCGCCCAATGTTCGTCACCGGCCCGGATGGAGTGGAGCGCGTCGAAAAGCGCAAGCTCATGAACATCTCGATCTCCTGCGATCATCGCGTGGTCGACGGCTACGACGCGGCGAGCTTTATCCAGGAGATCAAGACGCTGGTCGAAACTCCGGTTTTGCTTCTCTCAGATTGAGTTGTAGGGTCCGCCCGTCAGGGGAGGGACATCATGAAGAGCAATCCGAAGTTCGACGCCTACATCGACAAGGCGGGCGATTTTGCGCAGCCGATTCTTGCGCATTTGCGCGCGGTGGCGAACAAAGCCGAGCCGGAAGCGGCTGAGGAGATGCGTTGGGGTGTGCCCTATTGGATCCTTGAAGGGCGCCAGCTGTGCGGCATGGCCGCGTTCAAAGAGCATTGCGCGTTCATTATCGAGGGACAAGGCGGAGGCGAGGCGATGGGCGATCTGGGCCGCATCATAGACCTCAACGATTTGCCTGATGAGAGCGCGCTGATCGCGCTGATCCAGGACAAGGCTGCGCGTATCCGATCGGGCGAGGATGCTCGGTCTGCCAAGACCAAAGCCGCTGCGCCCAAACCCATACTTGAAACGCCTGACGACTTCGCCGCAGCCATCGCAAACGCCCCCGGTGGGCAGGCGGTCTTTGATGGATTCACTAACGCTCAGCGACGCGACTACATCGACTGGATCACCTCAGCCAAGCGCGAGGCCACGCGCGAAAAACGCATCGCCGAAGCCGCGCAGTGGATCAGCGAAGGAAAGCGCAAGAATTGGAAATACGAGAAGTGCTGAGGTTTTTTCGCGGACGCGCAAAAAGGTGAGGGAGGCTTGTTGACAGCCCTTGGCCCTTGGCCTAGTGGCCCGGCTTCCCAAGAGGCGCTGACCGCCATGAATTGCGCGGGTGTAGCTCAGTTGGTTAGAGTACCGGCCTGTCACGCCGGGGGTCGCGGGTTCGAGTCCCGTCACTCGCGCCACTTGGGACATTTTCTCTTTTTGCTGATCGCTAAACCATTCGGTTGACTTTCCGCGTCTGATCGCATTACTTAACCAAATGGTTGAGAGAATCGATTCCGTCTTTAGCGCGCTGGGCGATCCCATCCGCCTTCAAATGGTGGAGACCCTGACGAAGGGGCCTGCGAGCGTCAGCGCGCTGGCAGAGCCGCATGCCATCACGCTGGCGGGCGCGTCCAAGCATATCGGCGTGCTCGAGACGGCAGGGCTGATCGTCCGCGAAAAGCGCGGGCGTGAGCGTGTGTGCACGTTGCAGGCCGAGGCGCTGTTCGCCGCGCGCGATTGGGTCGAGCGCTACAGCCAGTTCTGGAACGAGCGTTTCGACGCGCTCGAGGCGGCCTTGAAGGAGGATGCAAATGAGTGATTACGGCACCCAGATTGGTCCCGCCAAGCTGGCCTTTAACCGGCGTTTTGAGGCTCCGATTGAGAAAGTGTGGCGGTTTCTGGTGGATCCGGAAAAACGCAAACTGTGGTTTTGTGGCGGATCAACCGGCGATGCGGTGGGCTCGCAGATCGTGTTTGACTTTGATCACCGCCGCCTTTCGGAAAGCGATCCGCCCGCCAAATACGCTGCGGAAGAGGTGGTCACGCATTACGGAGAAATCCTCGAATACGATCCGCCTCGGCGTTTGGCTTTCACCTGGTTTGAAAGCGCCGAAGCGCAATCGTCAAAGGTCGAGATTGATCTGATCGCCAACTCGGATGGGTCCACGCAGCTGGCGCTGGTCCACACCGGCGTTGAAGGGCGCGATATGGTGCTGGGGGTCCTGGCGGGGTGGCATGGTCACTTTGATCTGCTCGCTGAAACGCTTGTTGGTGCGCGGATAAGCGACTTTTGGGTCCGCGATCAGGAACTGGAAGCGGAGTATTCCCAGCGGGTGTAGGGCTGGCCTCTTAGTCGTCTGCGCGGACATCGGCGTCGGGCCGGGGCCGCGACCAGCTGCCCGTTTCCATCCAGATAAGAAAGCGGCCCAGCGGCAAAAGCCAGATCACGCCCAGAAAAATATAGACCAGCGTCTGCGCCCAGCCGGACCACGTTGCGAGAGTGTCGGCGAGATAAACCGCGATGAGGACGCCGTAGACCATCAGGGCGACAAACAGGCTGATAATCCCAAAGGGAATGCGCCAGGTTGGCGTTTCGCGCATCAAAGGTCTCCGTATATCCGCGTTGGTGTGACAACCGCGTCCAGCGCGATGTCATGCGGCTCTGCTTGCAACATGGCGTCCGGCTCGATCCGCTGAATGTCCCATGCAAGGCCAACCGCCACGCGCCCCGGATGTTCCGCAAGCCAGCGATCGTAATGCCCGCCGCCCTGGCCCAACCGCTGGCCCGAAGCGGTAAAGCCGATCAGCGGCGCAAAGACGATGTCGGGCACAAGCGCGGCGGCCTGCGCTGCGGGCTGGGTCAGGCGAAACGGTCCGGGCACAAGGTCGCTCTCATCAAAGGGATCGGTGTGCCGGGCAAAGCCCATGGGCGCCGCGTCGTTTGCAAAGCGCGGTAGCGCGATCGGATGCCCGCGCTCGTGAAAGAAGCGCGCGTAGCCGGCGGTGGGCGCTTCGTAGCGGCCGGCGCGGTAAAGGCCGATAATGGCGCTATCGGGAATGGCTTTGAGGATCGGGCGCGGTGGGTGATTGAAAAGCAGCGCGGTGACGCTGTCCGGCTGCGCGTCGACATGCGCGCGGCGCGCGGCGCGCAATTCCTTGCGCAAGAGGGTTTTGGTCTTGGCGGTCATGAAGCAAGAGGGGCTTTCGGCGAAACGGACTACAAACTCGGCCCTTACGAGAAGGGCTGCAAGGACCACCACCCGCTGCGTTTCCGAGACGCAGCGGAGGACGTTGAGCGAGGACGCAGCGCGGCGGCGCTGCATGAAACGAAAAATGACGGGACCACCATGGGTCGTTGCCAGAGAAATCCTCTGACGCCGAAAACGTCAGGTGGGCGCCGTTTACCCGGGTTCCACGGCCGAACCGGTGAACCCAGGCAGGGACAGCTCCCGTGGATTGCTTATAGCCTCAGGGATATTCAATCGGCTCGTGCCGGGCAGCCCCGCCGCTATGCAAACTAGGCTTTGTCGGACGGGTCTTCAAGCTTGGGGGCGTCCAGAGCGCCTTCCATCGCGTTGGCAGCCGCTTCAGCCCGGTCTGCCATCTGCTCCAGGCTTGAGGCGAGCGCGTCTTCATCCACGCCCGCGACGAACAGATCGTGCTGATGCTCGTTCGCTTCGCGCAAGGCGACCAATTCGGCCTTGAGCGCGCTCACTTCCTCTCTCGCGCGCGCTTCGGCTTTGCGCAGGGTTTCAATCTCGGCCTTGAGTTCGGCTTTCTTGCCTCCGCTTTTCGACTTTTCCTGTTCCACGCGGGCCATCGCGCTGTCGACCTCGGCCCTTGCGCTCTGGCTGGCCTTGGCCGCGTCGTTCGCCTTGTTGCGCGCGTCGGACAACTCATCGGCCAGGAAGAGCGCGGTGAAGAGCAGGTTCTGCGCCTCCAGCGGCGCCCGGTCCGCACCCAATTGCGCGTACTTTTCGGCGATAAGGGCGCCGAGCGTTTCGATGCGCTCCTGCTCGCCCTCGCCGCACAGCATCTTATAGGTCTTTGGACCGATCGTGATGGCAACTTCCGGCACCGCCCTCTTACCCCTCCAGCTCTTCGATCAGGGAATCGAGTTCGCGGAGCGTTTCCGCAACCTCTTCGCGCAGTTTCTCATGGCGGTTCACCAGCTCTGAAACGCGCGCCGAACCGTTGGCTTGCGCGTCTGAGGCGGGCTCGGCTTTGGCTGCGTGCGCCGCCAAAACGTCCGTGCGCGCGGTGTCGATCCGCGCGACGGCCGCGTCTATGCGCGCCAACGCCTTTTCAATCCGGCTCTCGCCCATGGCTGGCTCAACTACCAATATTGGCGTGGGGACGCAAAGATTTGGCCTGCGCTGTTGATAAGTGATGTGCACCGCCATGCGCCGCGCGGTGTTGACCTTGCGATAACGCTCAGCAATGGCGAGCGACACGTTAACACTTGGGATCGAATCGCTCTGCGGGTCCGGCATAAAAGCACAGCCGCCAGACCAGCCGAGCCGGGGCTGCACTCTCTCCCGCGCAGAACCCGAAAAGCTGGAGGCACCACCTTAGCCATGACACTCGACACCGCTCGCCTGAGCTCCATGGCCAACGCCATTCGCGCGCTTTCGATGGACGCTGTGCAAGCGGCGAATTCGGGGCATCCGGGCATGCCGATGGGCATGGCGGATGTGGCGAGTGTGCTGTTCACAAACCACGTGAAGTTTGACCCCGCGCGCCCCGACTGGGCGGATCGCGATCGCTTCGTGCTCTCTGCTGGGCATGGCTCGATGCTGATCTATTCGCTGCTCTATCTGACGGGTTACGCCGCGCCGACAATCGAGGACATTCGCACTTTCCGCCAGCTGGGGAGCCCCTGCGCGGGTCACCCGGAAAATTTCTTGTTGGACGGGGTCGAATGCACCACCGGGCCGCTGGGGCAGGGCCTGGCGATGGCGGTCGGTATGGCGATGGCCGAGCGGCATTTGAACGCGGTCTTTGGCGACGGACTGGTCGATCATCGCACCTGGGTGATTGCGGGCGATGGCTGCCTGATGGAGGGCATCAACCACGAAGCAATCGGGATCGCAGGGCACTTGAAGTTGGGCGCGCTCAACGTGCTGTGGGACGACAACCGGATCACCATTGACGGGGCGACCGATCTGTCCACCAGCGAAGATGTGAAGGCGCGCTACGCCGCGACCGGATGGCATGTGTGTGAGTGCGACGGCCACGATTTTGCCGACATCGATCGCGCCATCACCGAGGCCAAGGCCGATCCGCGCCCCTCGCTGATCGCGTGCCGCACGGTGATCGGTAAGGGCGCGCCGACCAAGCAAGGCACCAGCGCGACCCATGGCGCGGCTTTGGGCGAGGACGAGGTCGCGCGCACCCGCGAAGAGCTGGGTTGGCGGCACGCGCCGTTTGAGGTTCCCGCTGATATTCTCGCCGACTGGCGCGCGACGGGCCAAGCGGGGGCCGCCGCCTCGGCGCAATGGGCCGCGCGGCTTGCGGCGTCCTCGCACAAAGCGGAATTCGAGCGCCGTATCGCGGGTGATCTTCCGCACGGAAACGCGATGCAGGACTATGTTGCCTCGCTGATCGCCGAACCCAAGAACGTCGCCAGCCGCAAAGCCAGCGAAATGGCACTCGCTGAAATCAATCCGCGCCTTCCCGATACGATCGGCGGCAGCGCGGACCTGACGGGTTCCAACAACACCAAAGCGGGCGATATCGGCCCCTTCACCGCCGACGATTATTCGGGCCGCTACATCTATTGGGGCATTCGCGAGTTTGGCATGGCCGCCGCGATGAACGGCATGGCGCTGCATGGCGGTGTGATCCCCTATGGCGGGACTTTCCTGGTCTTCACTGACTACGCGCGCGGCGCGATCCGGCTTTCGGCGCTGCAACAGACCCGCGTAATCTATGTGATGACGCACGATTCGATCGGTCTTGGCGAAGACGGACCCACGCACCAGCCGGTCGAGCATCTGGCGTCCTTGCGCGCCATGCCCAATCTTCTGGTGATGCGCCCGGGTGATGCGGTGGAGACCGCGGAATGCTGGCAAGTGGCGCTCAGCCAAAAGGATCGCCCGACGATCCTTGCGCTGTCACGCCAGGGCTTGCCGCAATATCGGCTTGAGGCGGCGGGCGAAAACCTTTCGGCCAAGGGCGGCTACCGCGCGAAGGCGGCGGCAGCGGCGCGCAAAGTGGTGATCCTGGCCACCGGCGCTGAAGTCGGCCTCGCGCTTGACGCGGCCAAGGAGCTGGAGAGCCAAGGCATCGGTACGGACGTTGTCTCCATGGTGTGCACCGAGCTGTTTGACGAACAGGACGCGGCCCACCACGCCGACCTTTTGCCCGCCGACGCGCTGATCGTGAGCCTGGAAGCGGGCAGCACCTTTGGCTGGCAGCGCTACACTGGCGCGCATGGTCTCAACATCGGTATCGACAGTTTCGGCGGATCGGCCCCGGCCAAGGATCTGTTTGCCCATTTCGGCTTCACGACTGACGCGATTGTGTCTCAAATCACAAACAAATTGAACGCTTAAGCAGGAGTTTCTCAACATGGCTACAAAGGTTGCCATCAACGGTTTTGGACGTATTGGACGTCTGGTGGCGCGCGCGCTGTTGGAGCGCGAGGATCACGATTTGGAGCTCGTTTCGATCAACGATCTGGCGGATACCAAGTCCAACGCGCTGCTGTTTCAATACGATTCCACCCATGGCCGCTTCCCCGGCACCGTCGAGGTCGCGGATGGCGCAATCGTTGTAAACGGCCAAAGCATAGCGGTGACCAGCGAGCGCGATCCGGGCAACCTTCCGCATGGTGAACAAGGCGTCGATATTGTTCTGGAATGCACCGGTTTTTTTCAGAGCCACGAAGCCGCCGAACCGCATCTTAAAGCTGGTGCCAAGCGGGTTCTGATTTCGGCTCCGGCCAAGAACGTTTCGGCCACGATCGTGTACGGCGTGAACCATGACACTCTGACGGCGGATGACGTGATTGTCTCCAACGCAAGCTGCACCACCAATTGCCTCTCGCCGGTGGCCAAGGTGCTGAACGATACGGTCGGGATTGAGCGCGGCTTTATGACCACCATCCATTCCTACACCAACGATCAGCGTATGCTGGATCAGATGCACGGCGATATGCGCCGGGCGCGGGGCGGCGCGCAGAACATGATCCCGACCACAACGGGCGCCGCGCGCGCGGTGGGACTGGTGCTGCCCGAACTCGCGGGCAAGCTTGACGGGTCTTCGGTGCGCGTGCCGACACCCAATGTGAGCCTTGTTGACCTGGTCTTTACGCCAGCTCGCGACACCAGCGCGGAGGAGTTGAACGCCGCGCTCAAGGCGGCTGCGGATGGCCCGATGGCGGGCGTGCTCGATTACACCAGCGATCCGCTGGTCAGCACCGATTTCAACCATCACTCCGCCAGCTCGACGGTGGACAGCCTTGAGACCAGCGTCATGGAAGGCAAGCTCGCGCGCGTGGTCAGCTGGTATGACAACGAATGGGGCTTTTCCAACCGCATGATCGACACGGCTGGCGTGATCGCGAAATTCCTCTGATCGGGGGAGGGGTGCAAAGGCGATGGCCGCTTTCAAGACGCTTGATGATCTGGGTGATGTGACCGGCAAGGTCGCGCTCGTGCGGGTTGATCTCAACCTGCCGATGAACGACGGATCGGCCTCCGATGTGACCCGCGTGCAAGCGGTGATGCCGACGATCCTGGAACTTTCCGAGCGCGGGGCGAAGGTGCTTTTGCTTGCGCATTTCGGGCGTCCGGGCGGGCAGCGCTCCTCGGTTCTCTCAACCAGCATGGTTGTGGGTGACGTTGAGGCGGTGCTGGGCAAAGAGATCATGTTCATCCCCGAGGTTATGGGCCCGGTGGTGGAGCAATCGATCGGCATCCTGCGCGATGGCGACATAGGTCTCCTCGACAACACCCGCTTTTGGCCGGGCGAAGAAGCGAACGATCCCGACTTCACCGCCGGGATTGCGGTCAACGGTGATATCTTCGTCAACGACGCGTTCAGCGCCGCGCACCGCGCCCACGCGACCACCGAAGGGTTGGCGCGCCTCCTTCCGGCTTATGCAGGCCGCGCCATGGAAGCCGAACTCACCGCGCTTGACGCGGCGCTGGGTGCGCCCGAAGCGCCTGTGGCGGCTGTCGTGGGCGGGGCGAAGGTCTCGACCAAGCTGGCGGTGCTCAATAATCTCGGCGGCCGTGTTGAGCTTCTCATCATTGGCGGCGTGAGGGCGAAGACCTTTCTGGCTGCGCGCGGGGTCGATGTTGGCACGTCGCTGTGCGAGCACGACCTGACCGACACCGCGTCGAAGATCATGGACGAAGCCGATCACGCTGGTTGCACCGTGCACCTGCCCTACGACGTAGTGGTCGCAAAGGAATTTGCCGAAAACCCGGAAAGCCTGCGCACGTGCAACGTCCACGAAGTCGCCGAAGACGAGATGATCCTCGATATCGGCCCGCAAGCAACCGAGGCGCTCGCCGACGTACTGAAAACCTGTCGCACGCTTGTGTGGAATGGCCCGCTGGGCGCGTTTGAAACCGAACCGTTTGACACCGCCACAATGGCGCTTGCTCGCCATGTTGGCGCGCTCACCCAGGAAGGGTCACTCATCAGCGTGGCCGGCGGCGGCGACACGGTTGCAGCCTTGGCGCAAGCGGGTATCACACACGACGTGACGTATCTTTCCACAGCGGGTGGGGCGTTCCTCGAATGGATGGAAGGCAAAGAGCTGCCCGGCGTGGCAGCCCTTTCGAGTTAGACCGTGGCCAAGATTGAAGCGAATATTCAAGCGCACCAACTGCGCTTCATGCAAAGCTGGATGCACCGCGATGTCGGCGCGATCCGCAGTCTTGCCGCGCGCGATTGCATGATAATCTTTGGCACCAATCCGCCCGAACTGCTTGATCGGCCAAGCTTTGTGGCCGCTTTGGAAAAGGACTTCCGTTGCCTTGGCTTTCGCATGGGAGAGAGTTTCGTGCGCCGTTATGGCAAGACCGCGTGGTTCACCGCTCCGGTGGAGCTTGAGCTCAAGCTCGGCGCGCGCGAATGGAAAGGGCGGTTCCTGACCACATCGATGTGGCGCAAGTTCACGATCGGCGGATGGAAGCTGGTCGAAAGCAGCCTCGCCCCGGTGGATCGGGACGATCGTCTGGCGGACAGCGTTCGCCGGTTGCAGATGTGGCAAGGATGACGGCGCGCGCAATGAGCGAGGACACAACCCAATACGGCTATGGCAGCGCGGTGCAGGCGACCGAAGGCGAATTTGCCGGGTGGTACCACTGGAACCATGACCCGTTCGAAACGCGTTCGGGCCCGTTCTTCATGCGCCGCGAGGACGATGGCTCCTACCTCAGCGCCTTTCGCGCGGAGGATAAGCACATGAACGGCGCGGGATCGATGCATGGCGGGTGCCTGATGACC
The DNA here is from genome assembly GCA_937899785.1 of uncultured Erythrobacter sp. Taxonomy (GTDB): domain Bacteria; phylum Pseudomonadota; class Alphaproteobacteria; order Sphingomonadales; family Sphingomonadaceae; genus Erythrobacter. Next base: position 9,700 of record CALCCG010000165.1, read on the forward strand.
TTTGCCGACTTTGCGCTGTTCGCCATCGCCAACGACGAATTGAACGGCGCCATGGCGGTGACGATGAACCTGTCGAGCGATTTTCTTGGCGCGATCACGCCGGGCGCTCTGGTCGAAGCGCGCGGCGAGGTAACCCGCGGCGGGGGCAAGACGATCTTTGTGCGCGGCCTGATCACCGGCGACGGCGAACCCGCGCTCAGTTTCACAGGGATCATCCGCAAGTTCTCACCGCGCGGCTGACCGCGCGAACTGTCCCCTTAGTGGGCCCCCTCTAGCGGCCCCCTTAGCGTGGCGTGAAGGGATTGACCGGAGAGCCCTGTTTCCCCTTCGCGCTTGGGTCGACGCCCAATTCGCAACAATCCTTTCGCAAAATCAGCCACATCGCAAGCGCGACCACCACCAGGATGATCAGCCCGATGCCTGTTGCGGAAAGGATACCTGCCCCCGTGATCGCGCCGGCAGCCCCCAGCAGGCCGCCCGCGCCCGCCGTTCCGCCCAACGCGGTTAGCAACGTGGCGGCCACACCGCCTGCGCCCACGCCCGCACCAAACCCGATGCCCAGCGCGGCTGCCTTGGCTTCGAAATTGTCGCAATCCTTGATCGGCAATGAGATCACCCGCAAATCGGTGATGACAAAGCCGGTGTCGGCTGTGCTCTGGATCATCTCCCTCAGCTCTTCCCAGTTCGCCTCCGCGTATTCGACAGGAGGAAATTCCGGCAGCAGAGCCGTCGTCTCACCGCCCTCCTCGCATTCTTTAAGAGCCCAGATGCTGATCGCGCCGACGCTGTCGGGTTTGACCCAAAATCGATGCGGGAGATCGGGCAGGATCGGAAACTTCTTTCCCGCCACGTCACCATTTGCATCGTTCGCGCTGTTGAACGCGAAGAACACATAATACCGGCACCTCTCGCTGCGCTTGTCATCGCGAATGGTCACATCAATAGGCGTGAGACAATCCTCTTCAACGGACGCGTAACTGCTCGCTATTTCGATACCCATAGATAATCCCCCAAAGTCGAAGTGCGCGCCGCGCTCTCCATGGCTGGTCTGCGCGTCATAGAGTTTAAGCAAATGGAGGGGCTTTGATTGTACGAAGCAGTCCTGGGTCAGGTTGGACGCGCGCTCTTTACATCGCTGCGCGACTCGCCTAGTGGCCCGCGCGCTGGTCCAGCGGTGTTGTAAGCCGCAGGGCGCGTTGTGGCTCTGCCATCTATGTGTTCCCGGATTAGCACCGCCCTGCGACGGCGCTTGGTTTAGGTCCAAGTCGGTTTGCTCTGAGGCAACTTAGACAGACCACCACGGGAACGGCGCAAGCCTAGCTGGTTCGAATCCAGCACAATGGATAGCTCAATTGGTAGAGCACCCGATTTCGATTCGGGGTGTTGTAGGTTCAATTCCTACTCCACCAAAGCCCTGTAAAGGCTTCTCAAAAAAGGGGAGGCCGGGCAGACAATCCAGCCGCGGTGAGGCGGCGAGCAAAGGTCCTCGGACCCGCGTTGCGCCAAGTCCCACGGGACCGGTATCGGGCCTTGCGCCTTTGGGGATACCGGCAGACACGGCACCCGATGACGCGGGGTCCACCGGCGCAGACCTACAGGGTTTGTGGACGCGGGCGCGGCGGGAAACGGGGCCTGATCTGCCTGAACCAAAGGTCCGGCGTGGTAGCGGGGAGGCGTCTCCCGGCCGAACCATTTCCTTCGTTACAGAAATATGACGTTACGGCATCGTCGCTTTTTTGCGAAAAGTCGTTGCAATTGAAACGAATCGTGTCTATCCGCGCGCTCCCCTTAACGGGGCGAGGGCGGGATGGTCCTGCCTTTGCAAGCAGAAGGAGACGCAAGAGATGAAGACTTTCATCGTTGCAGAAAACCAGCGCGGTCTCCTCGTCAAGGATGGCCGCCTCGTTCGGGTGCTTGAACCCGGACGCCACTTTTACTGGCTGTGGAACAGCCGCCGGATGAGCTGCGATATCGTGGCCGCGACCGGCGCCTGCAATTCCGCGCTGGTAGAGGGTATCGAGAAGCGCCACCGTGACCTTGCGGAGGCGAATTTCGAAATCGTGGCGCCGGCCATCAACGAGGTCGCGATCGTGCGGCTCGATGGTCGCGCGCGCTTCGTCGTTAGCGGCGGAGACGTGGCGCGGGTCTGGAAAGTGCTCGACGAGGTTGCCGTTGAGGTGATCGATGTCGAGGCGCATCCCAAGCTCACCAAGCGGCTGGCGAACGAATTGCAGGGCGTTGTTTCGCTCGCTCGGTTCGCGCGTTCACCGGTCCACACGGTCTCGGTTGGCGAGGCGGAGAGCGCGATTGTGCTGTTCGATGGCGAGCTGTTCGAGACGGTTGGTCCGGGCCAGCACGCTTACTGGGCGGTCGGACGCACCGTGCGCAGCACGGCGCTCGACACGCGTCCGGTGCCGATGGAAGTGACGGCGCAGGAAATCCTCACCAAGGACCGTGTGTCGGTGCGGATCACCCTGACTTCGTTTCTCCAGGTGACGGATGTGCGTGAAGCGGCTTTGTCGACCCCGGACTATGAGGGGCACGTTTACAAGCTGATCCAGTTCGCGGTCCGTGAGGCTGTGGCGGGTCGGACTTTGGACGAGCTGCTCAACGATCGGGCCAAGGTTGACGGCGAGATCGTCGCTCACGTCCGCCGCGAGGTGGGCGAGATCGGGGTTCGGGTGACCGAACTGGGCATCAAGGACGTGATCCTTCCGGGTGAAATGCGCGAGCTGATCAACCGGGTGGTCGAGGCGGAGAAGGTGGCGCAAGCGAACCTGATCCGTCGGCGTGAGGAAACGGCGGCGACCCGCAGCCTGCTCAACACGGCGAAGCTGATGGCCGATAACCCGGTCCTGATGCGCCTGAAGGAGCTCGAAGCGCTCGAGCGGGTGACCGAGAAGATCGGCCACATCGAGGTCAAGACCGGTTCGGGCCAGGGCCTTGAAGCGCTGACCGATCAGCTGGTGAAGATCGCGGATCGCGACTGAACCTGTTGTTGCAACTCCAACCGGGGCGGGAAGGCGGGATACCCTCGCTTTTCCGCCCCTTTTGCATGGGCCGCGCCCCGTGCGCGGTTGCAGCGGTTCTAGGCGCTGGCTAAGGCGATCGCGTCTGGGAACACTCTCGAAAACGCGGGGACACTTTACGCTATGAACACCGAGCAGATGACGGCCAAGATCGCTGGCGGGCAGGGCTTTATCGCCGCGCTGGACCAATCGGGTGGCTCCACGCCCAAGGCGCTGCGCGGCTATGGCGTTGAGGATGGCGAATGGTCAGGCGATGAGGAAATGTTTGCCCAGATTCACCAGATGCGCAGCCGCGTCATCACCTCGCCGTGCTTTGCCAGCGGCAAGGTGATCGGCGCGATCCTGTTCGAGCGGACGATGGACGGTGGGGTTGATGGCCTGCCCACCGCTGACGCTCTGAAGGCGCGCGGAATTGTCCCCTTCATCAAGGTGGATCAAGGCCTGGCTGACGAGGCGGACGGCGTTCAGCTGATGAAGCCACTCGATAAGCTGCCCGCTCTGCTCGAAAAGTCGGTCGGTAAGGGGATGTTCGGCACCAAGATGCGCTCGGTCATCAAGTCGGCGCGCCCCACTGGCATCGCCGCGGTCGTAGCGCAGCAATTTGAGGTCGGGAGCCAGATTGCCGATGCCGGTCTGATGCCGATGCTGGAGCCGGAATACGACATCACGGCTGAAGACCGGGCTGAGGGCGAAGCGATCCTTCTGGCTGAGATCATGAAGGGCCTCGACGCGCTGCCTGAGGGGCGCCAGGTTATGCTCAAACTGTCGATCCCCACCGTGCCCGGTCATTACGCACCCGCCATTGCGCACCCCAAAGTGCTGCGCGTTGTCGCGCTGTCGGGCGGCTATTCGACCGATGACGCCTGCGCCCACCTTGCCAAGAACCCGGGTATGATAGCCAGCTTCTCACGCGGGCTGTTGCAGGATCTGCGCAAGGGCCAGTCGGACGACGAATTTGACAGCGCGCTCGGCCAGGCGATCGACCAGATCGCCGAAGCCAGCGTTGCGGGCTAAGGCTTAGCTGCCAAGCGGCGCGCGGCGCCGATCGGGATAGAAAACCAGCTCTAGCTGGTACTTCTCCAGCTCTATCGCGCCCTGACGGCTGGCCGGTGTGCCGGCGCTGGTGAGGGTGAGCCATCCGCCCGGCACGCGTGACGGGCGCCCGAGTTCGAGCACAATCTCGCGCAGAAACGGCCCGCCATGCAACGCGACCGAGATCACCATCCGGTCGCTGCGTGTGCAGAACGAGAGATCGGGGCAGCGGTCAT
>CALCCG010000166.1 GCA_937899785.1 uncultured Erythrobacter sp.
GGCGAAGTGCTCGGGAGGCTCCCTTGCCAGCCCGTTCGCGGCGTTCGGCCGGCAGTGTAAGCGTATCGCTCATAGCACAGTGCCTTTCGAATGCGTGTTAATACAGAATGTCCGCGCCCCGCCTCCAGGGATGACCAGAGCGCCGAAGTGCGGCCCGTTAGAGGGGAAATGGGCGCAACGCAAGAAAATTGCGCGGGCGGAGCGCGCCCTAAGGCTTGCTGCTCGCCCGCGCTGGCGTTCGCCAATCGGGTTTCGGGCCGTCTCGTCTATTGAATCCGCTCTACGCCAATGTCGCGATCGCCAAGCAGGTCCTGCACGCTCTTTTCGCCGGCAAGGTGGCCCGCGCCAACCGCGACAAAGACGGTACCGGGCTCGTCAAGCCGGCTAGAGATCCACTCCACCCAATTGGCGTTGCGGCTGTAAAGCAGGGCCTCGGCCAGCTCCGGATCGCTCAGACCCTCGTTCATGAGCTCGGCCAGAGCGTCGGCGTCGCCTTCGATCCATTCCGCGACCATGGCGTCGAGGACTTCTTTGGCTTCATCCATGCCTTCAACCGCTTCCATGAGGAAGGTGATCTGTTTGTCCTGGGGCAGGCTGTCGAACAGATTGAGCTGGAAGTCTGCGGTTTCCAGCGCGTCCTGCGGCTTGTCGCCAATCTTGCCCAGCAGCACCTTCTCCACGCCCGAATCCGGCGAATAGCCCTGCTGCATCAGCGGCAGGATCGTAAGGGTCAGACCCGCCATCCAAGGCTCGAACCGATCAAAGGCCCCACCGGGGAGGCCGAGATTGCCAAGCGCGCCTTCATAAGCGGCGGTTTGGTCTTCATCGAGCAAAGAGCGCAAGGTGGTTCCATCGGGAAGGATTGACTTCTGCATCGCCACTTCCTGCATGGCCGCCTCGCTTGCCGGGTCCATGCGGATCTCGGTTACCAGCGTGTCTGAGGCGGTAAGGGCGGACGCGATGTCGTCGTTATACCAGTCAAGGCCTGGAGGAAGCGCGTGGACCGTGCCGAAGAGATAGATCGTTGTGTCCTCATCGGCGACTTTCCACAGCGCGGGGCCCGATGTTTCCTGAGCGTCGCTGGGCGCTTCGGCGTGATCGTCGGCCAGGGCGGGGGCGCTGGCAAACAGGGCGAGGGCGGCAGCGCTCGAGGTGAGTAGGTGGGCAAGCTTCATAAAAAGGGTCCTTTCTTGAAGGCGAGAGGTAGCGCAGTCTGGTTGGCTGGGGAATGGGTGACATTACCGCTTTTAGCGACCTGTCTCGCCATAAAGGGCGGGAGGGCGGCCAGACCAAGCGGTCGGAGTGATGCGCGGGCAAAGGCGGGCTTCGCCGGGGTTATCGGTTGGTTTGATCATGCAAAACGCTTCCAATAGTTTGCGACCGTCGCGGCAATCAGCGCGATGACGAAAAGCACCATCACGTCGGGCTGCGGGAAGAATCCGCCGCGCCATCCTATCCACCAAATGGGTGCAAGATAGTAAAACAACGATCCAGCGACCATCATGCTGAAGTCGTGAACGCCGACCGTGTGTTCATCACCGTAGTGGCGACCGGCGAAGTGGAGGATGGGTAAGGCCGCTGCCCAAATCAGCAAGGCGGCCAGAGCGGCGGTCGCGGGGATGGGACCGTTGCTCCACAAAAGCGCACCTCCTTGTTCGGAATCCGCGGTGATGATCGGAAAGCCGATGGCGAGGCCAACCAGCACGACCGCCACCATTATCGAGCGGCTTCGGTTGCCGCGCTTCGTGTTGGGTTCGCCCATGGTGAAATCGGGCATGGTCCGGTACAGATAATAGCCTGTAAGGACCATTAGCGGCGTCCCGATAAGCGCGATAAGCAGGTTAGGTGTGCCGCCCGACGTGAGGAATTGCCGCACCGCAAAGAACACCAGAACTCCGCCAATCAGCGCAAAAGACAGCAAGACAGACCAACCGATCAGATGCCGAAAATAGCGTTTCACATCGAACGCGTCTTCATCGGTTTGGCGGTCAGGCTTCGTCATGGAATATCTCCTCAATCGGCATGTCGAACAGCCGTGCGATCCGAAACGCGAGGGGTAGGGAAGGGTCGTGCTTGCCGGTCTCAATCGCGTTGACCGCTTGGCGCGAAACATCGAGATGAATGGCGAGCTCCGCCTGGCTCCAGTCGCGCTCAGCGCGCAGGACTTTGAGACGGTTATTCATGAGATTACCCCGCTCTCAACCGGGATGTGACCAAGGCCGCGTTGAAGGTGACGGCGACCACAGCGAACGACAAAGTCGCATCGATTTCCGGCAAGAAACGATGCAAGGATGGGAAAACATAGACGAACGCGATCAAGCCGCTGATGGCCATGCCCCAGCTGGCCGCAACCAGGTGCTGGCGTTGGATGAACTCGTCTGAATCCGAAAGAGAACCCAACGGCCAGACGAGCGACCCGGCTGCGAAAATGGCCGGGAGATAGACAAAGTCGCGAGCCGCATCGCCGACCAAGCCGCTCGCGAGCAAAATCTCGAAACCCAGCCAAAGCAAGGCGGCGGGCAGACCAAGCCATTGCAGGTTGTAAGCTCGGCTTCGTTCAAACTCGCCGGGGACTTTTGGATCATAGGACATGGCGTTGCTCATCAGGTTTGGACGACTAAATGTCAGGTATGCCTGACTATATGTCGTGATTCGCTGACTATGTCAAGAGAACCTGACTTTTAGTCATCAACGGGTGACACAGCCGCGCTGCGCCATTGACCGGGGTGAGGGCATAAGCCATGGGCCTCGCGCCATGACATCCGATGCCACAGCGGCCACCCAGACCTTGAGCCCGGGCCCGCGCGATCCAGCCCGTTCGTTTCAGGATATGATCCTGACCCTCCACGATTTCTGGAGCGCCAACGGCTGCGTCGTCCTGCAACCTTATGATATGCGCATGGGCGCGGGCACGTTTCACCCGGCGACAACCTTGCGCGCGCTCGGGCCGGAAGCCTGGAACGCCGCCTTCGTGCAGCCCTGCCGCCGCCCGACCGATGGTCGCTATGGCGAAAACCCCAACCGCTTGCAGCATTACTACCAATATCAGGTGATCCTGAAGCCATCGCCGAGCGATATTCAGGATTTGTATCTTGCGTCTTTGCGAGCGATTGGCATCGATCCGCTCAAACACGATATCCGCTTTGTCGAGGATGACTGGGAGTCGCCAACCCTTGGCGCCTGGGGACTGGGCTGGGAGGTCTGGTGCGACGGGATGGAAGTCACCCAGTTCACCTATTTCCAGCAAATGGGCGGGTTTGACTGCAAACCGGTCGCGGGCGAGCGTACCTATGGGCTCGAACGGCTCGCCATGTACATCCAGGGCGTCGACAACGTTTACGACCTCGCCTTCAACACCCAAGGGGTGACGTATGGCGAGGTCTTTCTCGAAAACGAGCGCCAGATGTCCAAGTGGAACTTCGAAGTCGCCGAAACAGACGCTCTGTTCGACCTCTTCAACAAGGCCGAGGCCGAGTGCCGCAACGCTCTTGCCAATGATGTGCCGATTGCCGCCTATGAGCAAGCAATCGAGGCGAGCCACATCTTCAACCTGCTCCAAGCGCGCGGCGTGATCAGCGTGCAGGAGCGCGCGTCCTACATGGGTCGCGTGCGCGATCTGGCGCGGTCTTCGTGCGAGGAATACGCCAAGGCAATGGCGCCCCAATGGGAAGCGAAATTCCCGGGTTGGAGCCTCGTCTGATGGCGGATTTCCTGCTCGAACTGCTCAGCGAAGAGATCCCGGCGCGCATGCAGAAAGGCGCGCGCGGAGAGCTTGAAAAGCTGTTTCGCCGCGAATTGGACGCCGCTGGTGTCAGCGCAGGCGACATTACGGTCTACTCCACCCCGCGCCGCCTTGCCCTGATCGCGCGGGGCCTCCCGCTAGAGACCGAGGCGGTGCGTGAGGAAGCCAAGGGGCCACCCGTGGGCGCGCCCGATCAGGCGGTGGACGGGTTCTGCCGCAAGAACGGCGTGACGCGCGAGCAATTGGAGGAGCGCGAGGTCAAAGGCCGCGCGACGTGGTTTGCCGTCATCGACAGACCCGGCCAGGCGGTGAGCGATCTGCTGGCCGCCGCGATCCCTGCGATCATCCGCGATTTCAGCTGGCCCAAGAGCATGCGCTGGGGCGAGGCCTCGATCAGCTCGGAAAGCCTCAAATGGGTGCGCCCGCTCACCGGCATCATCACGCTGCTCGATGGCGAAGTGGTCGCATGCGAGGTCGAAGGGATCACCAGCGGGCGCGAGACCGTGGGGCATCGGTTTCACTCCGAAGGCGCTGTTACGATCAAGAATGCGGACGACTACGCAGACGCGCTCGCCCATGCGCATGTGATTGTCGACCATGATAAGCGCGCCGCGATCATCCGCGAAGGCGCAGCGGCGGCGGCTAAGGCTGCGGGTCTCACGCTGGTCGAGGATGAGGGTCTGGTGGTGGAAAACGCCGGGCTCACCGAATGGCCCGTGCCGCTGCTCGGGCGCTTTGATGAGGCGTTTCTTGAGGTCCCCCCCGAGGTCATCCAGCTCACCGCGCGGGTGAACCAGAAGTATTTTGTGTGCGAGGATGCGGACGGCAAACTCGCCAACGCTTTTGTGTGCACCGCCAATCTGGTCTCAAGCGATCCAGACGTGGTGGTCGATGGCAACCGCAAGGTGCTCGCGGCAAGGCTTAGCGATGCGCGGTTCTTCTGGGAGCTCGATCAGAAGACAACGCTGGCCGAGCACGGCAAGAAGCTGGAGCGGATCACCTTCCACGAAAAGCTGGGCACGGTGGCGGACAAGGTCGAGCGTGTGGCGAAGCTGGCGCGGTGGTTGGTTGAAGAGGGGATCGTCACCCCGGACCTGATCCGGGGTCCCGCTTCTTCAAGCGCTACTCAAGACAAGCGGGACCCCGGCTCGGGGGGCGGGGTGACGAAAGAAGAATTGGCCGACCTCGCCGAACAGGCTGCGCGGCTTTGCAAGGCGGATCTCGTCACCGAAATGGTCGGCGAATTCCCCGAGCTTCAGGGCCTGATGGGCGGGTATTACGCTGAGAAAGAGGGTTTGGACCCGCAGGTATCCGCCGCGATCCGCGATCACTACAAGCCGGTGGGGCAGGGCGACGACGTGCCGACCGCGCCGGTGACCGTGGCGGTGTCGCTGGCGGATAAGCTGGATACATTGACTGGCTTCTTCATGATTGATGAGAGGCCCACAGGTTCGAAGGATCCATTTGCTCTCAGACGCGCTGCATTAAGCGTTCTTCGTATTCTGCAGATCGACTTGCGACTGAGTTTGGGAGTGGCAATCCGACGATTGTTCACCGAGTTACACCGACAGGAATACGTGCGCGAGTACGGAGACCTAACGACGTATCTCAAGGAGACGCGCGAGTTTGATGAAGCGAAAGAGCGTTCCGAAACAACCGGGGAGCGAAATGAGGTTGCCGATCCGACCGAGGGCCGCTTTTTTGTCGATCCCAACTCAGATGAAGTCCTCCTTGCCTTCTTCGCCGACCGCCTCAAAGTCCAGCAACGCGAGGCGGGCGTACGCCATGACCTCATCGACGCCGTCTTTGCGCTCGGCGGGGAGGACGATCTCGTCCGTCTGCTCGCCCGAGTCCACGCGCTGCAAAGCTTCGTCGAAACCGAGGAGGGCGCAAACCTGCTCGCCGGCTACAAACGCGCGGCCAACATCCTCAAGAAAGAGGGCTATGAGGGCGATGGCGAGCAGATTTCATTTTCCTACAAGCCCGAAAAAGACGAAAAGGCCCTGATCGACGCGCTCGACGCGGCTGCGCCCAAGGCAGCAGCGGCGGTTGAGACGGAGGATTTCGAAGGCGCCATGGCGGCGCTCGCGAGCCTACGCAGCCCGATCGACCGGTTCTTTGACAATGTCGTTGTTAACTCCGCTTCGGAGGAGATGCGCGCCGCGCGCCTTGCGCTGCTCGCGCGTTTCCGCAATGCGGTGCACCAAGTCGCCGATTTCAGCCGGATCGAGGGCTAAACCGAAGGTGACACTTCTTACGCCCGAAAATCCGGAATTCATTTCAGAATACAAGCACTTGCGGGGGCAGGCAAATCTAGCAGAACACCGGGACCAGTGTTCCAGCCTAGGAAGTCAAAGATGAACACGACAGTCTATCCCTTCGGCGGATCAGCCAGCCACGAGGACCCCCGGCAGAAAGACAAGACCATTACGGGGGGAAAGGGCTCAAACCTTGCCGAGATGGCGAGCATCGGCCTGCCGGTCCCTCCGGGCTTCACCATCACCACAGAGGAGTGCGTGCGCTACCTCAAGGATGGCCTGGGAGCAGCGGGGTCGTTTCGCGAAGACCTGCGCGCTGACGTCATGGCGGCTCTGGCGCATATCGAGGGCGCGGTGGGCAAGAGCTTTGGCGATGCGAGCGATCCGCTGCTGGTCTCGGTACGATCGGGTGCGCGGGTGTCGATGCCGGGTATGATGGACACGGTGCTGAACCTGGGCCTCAACGATGCGACGGTCGAAGGGCTGAGCGCCACCAGCGGCGATGAGCGCTTTGCGTGGGACAGCTATCGCCGGTTCATCCAGATGTATTCCGACGTGGTGCTGGGGATCGATCACGGCCTGTTCGAAGAGGCGCTGGAGATCTGCAAGGAAGACAACGGTTTCTACGCCGACACAGAGCTGTCCGCCGACAACTGGCGCGCGCTGGTGGCCGAGTTCAAGGGGATCGTCGAGGCCGAGCAGGACAAGCCGTTTCCGCAGGATGTGAACGAGCAATTGTGGGGCGCGATCGCCGCCGTGTTTGACAGCTGGGACAGCGACCGCGCGAAGGTCTACCGGCGCCTCAACGACATTCCGGCCGACTGGGGCACTGCGGTCAACGTCCAGGCGATGGTGTTCGGCAATATGGGCGAGACGAGCGCGACCGGAGTTGCCTTCACCCGCGATCCCGCCACCGGCACGCGGGCCTATTTCGGGGAGTACCTGATCAACGCGCAAGGCGAGGACGTGGTCGCAGGGATCCGCACCCCGCAATACCTCACCAAGGCCGCGCGCGAGGAAGCGGGCGCCAAGCCGCTCTCAATGGAAGAGGCGCTGCCCGAGGCTTATGGAGAGCTGGCGCGGGTGTTTGACCTTCTCGAAGGCCATTACCGCGACATGCAGGATATCGAGTTCACGGTGGAGCGCGGCACCTTGTGGATGCTGCAAACCCGCTCGGGCAAGCGCACTGCCAAGGCGGCGCTCAAGATGGCGGTCGACATGGTCGAAGAGGGCCTCATCACCAAGCCCGAAGCGGTGAAGCGGATCGATCCGATGGCGCTCGATCAGCTGCTGCACCCGACGCTCGATCCCGACGCGCAGCGCCATGTCCTGACCGCGGGGCTGCCCGCCTCGCCCGGCGCAGCGGCGGGCAAGATCGTGCTGGATGCGGATACGGCGGAGCAATGGGCCGGGCGCGGGGAGAAGGTCATCCTTGTGCGGGTCGAAACCAGCCCGGAGGACATTCACGGCATGCACGCAGCGCAAGGCATCCTGACCGCGCGCGGCGGGATGACGAGCCACGCCGCCGTTGTGGCGCGAGGCATGGGGCGTCCTTGCGTCTCAGGCGCGAGCGCGGTTTCGATCGATCGCGATACGCGGAATCTTCGGATCGGGTCGCAAGAGCTCAAAGAGGGCGACGAGATCACGCTCGACGGCGCTAACGGTCAGGTCATGTTGGGCATCGTGCCGACAGTGGAGCCAGAATTGGTCGGCGACTTTGGCACGCTGATGAAGTGGGCCGATGAGAATCGCCGAATGAAGGTGCGCACCAACGCGGAGACCCCGGCGGATTGCAAGATGGCGCGGCAGTTCGGCGCGGAAGGGATCGGCCTGTGCCGCACCGAGCACATGTTCTTCGACGCCTCGCGCATCAGCGCGGTGCGCCAGATGATCCTCGCCGAAGACGAGGCGGGGCGTCGCAAGGCGCTTGACCAGTTGCTGCCCGCACAGCGCAGCGACTTTACCGCGATCTTCGAGGTGATGGCGGGCCTGCCGTGCACGATCCGCCTGCTCGATCCGCCGCTGCACGAGTTCCTGCCGCATGGTGACGCGGAGTTTGCCGAGCTCTCCGATGCGACGGGGTTGGGGGTGGACCATCTCAAACGCCGTGCGGGCGAGCTGCACGAGTTCAACCCGATGCTGGGTCATCGCGGCTGCCGGTTGGGGATCACCTTCCCGGAGATCTACGAGATGCAGGCCCGCGCGATCTTCGAGGCGGCCTGCGCCGTGCAAAAGGCGAGCGGAGAATCGCCTCTGCCTGAGATCATGATCCCGTTGGTCGCCACGCAAAAGGAACTCGCCATCTTGCGCGCGCTGGTAAACCGCGTAGCCGCAGAGGTCTTTTCCGAACAAGGCGTCAGCGTTGCTTACCTGGTCGGCACTATGATCGAGCTGCCGCGCGCGGCTTTGATGGCGGGCGAGATTGCCGAAGAGGGCGAATTTTTCAGCTTTGGCACCAACGATCTTACGCAAACCACCCTGGGCGTCAGCCGCGACGATTCGGCCAAGTTCCTGGCTCCGTATGTCGACAAGGGTATCTTCCCGCGCGATCCGTTTGTCAGCATCGATATCGATGGTGTGGGGCAGCTGGTTGAGATGGCGGCGGAAAGCGGGCGCACGACGCGTCCCGATATCAAGCTTGGCATTTGCGGTGAGCATGGCGGGGACCCGGCTTCGATCGAATTCTGCGAAAGCGTGGGTCTGGATTACGTCAGCGCCTCGCCCTACCGCGTGCCGATCGCGCGCCTTGCGGCTGCACAAGCGGCTTTGGAGGGCTAGGTACCAGCCAGAGATCGCCGTCCGGTCAGGGTGATGATCTCAAAAGTCTCGGTCACTTTGCCATCGGCGTCGGCGTCTTTGAGAAAGGCGGCTTGCGCGCGTGCTCGGGCGGTTTTGTCCAACGGCGGCGGTCGATCTGCCAGCGCGCTACCAAGGGCCTGATCTCGAAGGTCATGCACCAGGCGCTCGAGCGAGGAATAGCGCACGCTGAGAGTGTGCGTGTCGACGACGGGATCCTTCCAGCCAGCGCGTTGCAAAAGGCTTGGCGCAGCGCGTGGGTCGACCAGCGGATGCATCCGCGCCGCCGGCCGATCGGGCTCCGCCGCGAGCATCGCCGAACGCAGTCGACCCAGGCTCGCGCCGCCGATGAAGCTGGCAATGGCAAGACCTCCGGGTGTGAGCGCGTTATGCATGTGAATAAGCGCGCCCGGAAGGTCGTTCACCGCGTCAAGCTGGCTGACCACTCCGATAAAATCGAAATCTGATCGCGGGTAGGGCGCCTCAAGGTCGTACGCCTCGCGATCTGTTTTAAGGTGTGCGGCCAGGAAGTCCGGAACCGTCCCTAACAACAAAGGCCGCTGCGGATCGTGCCGGACAAAGTCAAGGCGCTCCACCATATCCTCGGCCATCTCGTTCCAGACGAACCGCGCCGTGTTTGCGCGGCCCGACCGCGCGAGCGCCCGGGCGACTCGGTGTTCGCGGCGAAGAGGGTTGAAGATAGTGGGGACACGATCAGCCATATCGGCCAACCCACCTGCCCCGCTTGCCTCAACAGCGCAAGGCGTGCGACAGGGGAGCGATGGGAATTCGCGATGAGATCAAGGCTGGATTGAGCCCGGTTGTGGATCTTGTTTATCCCCCGCGCTGCCTGTCGTGCGGAGTGCCCGTTGCCAAGCATGGGGGGCTTTGCATCGATTGTTGGAGCGAGCTTGAGGCGGGCCCCGAAGAGGCGGACGGTGTCTTGTCCGCCACGCTCTACAACGACGCCTCGCGCCAGCTGATCTTGAACTTTAAACATGGAGGGAAGGTATCGCTTGCAGGCTTGCTGGGTCAGATGATGGCGCAACGCCTGCCGGATGCCCTTGGCCCAGGGGCGCCGATTCTAGTGCCTGTTCCGCTTCATCGACTGAGGCTTTGGGAGCGCGGTTTCAACCAGGCTGCTTTGTTGGCGCGCGAGCTGGCCAAGCGAGGGAAGGGGGAGTTGAGCGTGGATGCTCTCATACGCCAAAAACGAACTCCCAGCCTTGGCGGGCTTGGTCGAGAAGCGCGCAAGGAGGCTTTGCAAGAGGCGATAGCGGTGCCCGCTTCGCGGCGCGCCCTTGTCAGAGGCCGCGATGTCATTGTGGTTGATGATGTCTACACGAGCGGAGCGACAAGCGCGGCTTGCGTTGAGGCTTTGATCGCCGCTCAAGCGCAATCTGTGCGCGTTGTGTGCTTTGCTTGTGTTGCTCAAGACCGAGTCTAGATCGACGTCAAAAACGAAAACGCCCGAGGTCATAAAGACCCCGGGCGCCACGTGACGAAACGGTTTAGATCCGCTCAAAGAGCTCAGGCAGCGACCCCCTAACTTCGCCACCAGGATCCTCATCCCTCATCGTTCAATCGGCCGCTCCAACACCCCGCTGTTGGCTGCTAGCTGATCACCCCCTGAACCAAATGCTCAAGAGCAAATTGTTCGGCGGACAAGCTTACAAGAAGCCCGTAAGGCGTTGTTTCATTCCGGTTACCGATCGGGAAGGTGAAACCTGAATCTTGGCTTATTTTCGGATGCATCTGTGGTCATCTTGCAACAAATCGTTCGTGAAGCTGGGTTTGATCGTTCACATTCTGTCCGGAATAGGTCAAAGCGCGCGCGCAATCCGGTTGAACGCGAGCGAGGAGTGAACGGCATGAGCGGCACCAAGTTGTCGACACAAGAGCACGAGCATGGAACCGTATTTGCGCCCAAGTTTGGCGCTGATGGTTTGGTGAGCGCGGTGGTGCTCGATTCGCACTCGCGCGAGGTGCTGGTTGTTGCCTTCATGAACGCCGACGCAATCGCGGCGACGCGCGAATCGGGGAACGTCACGTTCTGGTCGCGCTCCCGGCGAAAGCTCTGGATGAAGGGTGAAACGAGCGGGAATGTCCTCAAGGTTGAGCAAATTCTGGTTGATTGCGATCAGGACGCGCTGGTGATTTACGCGCAGCCCGCTGGTCCCACCTGCCACACAGGTGCGCGCTCGTGCTTTTACCGGCAACTCGACCCATCGGCTTCCGATGAGGTTGCGCTTGCGCCCGTGGGTGGTCCAGACTCTCGTTAGGGTCAAGACTTGACGCTCACGTAAAGGGAAGGTAGCTGATGGGTCATGGCTACCACTACCGCACTTACGCCCGCTTCGGAGATGGCCAATGAGCCAAGCGCCGATCAGCGCCACAAGGGCGCGCATATCGATACGCCTGATGAGCTTGAGCGCGAGCAGTTCTCAATTTCCGATCTGACGTCGGAGTTTGGCTGTACCGCTCGTGCGCTTCGATTTTACGAGGATGAAGGGCTGATTGCTCCCGCCCGCGTCGGCCTTACGAGGGTCTATTCCAAACGGGATCGCGCGCGGCTTGCTTGGATAATGAGAGCCAAGAATGTGGGCTTTAGCCTGACTGAAATTCGTGAGATGATTGACTTGTACGATCTCGACGATGGTCGGGTCGAGCAGCGTCGTGTTACGATCGAGAAATGCCGGACCCACATTACCAAGCTTAAGAATCAGCGGGCGGACATCGACAGTTCGATCAAGGAACTCACCTCGTTTGTTTCAGATATCGAGAATCTTGAGCTCGGATAAGCCGGGCCAATTCTTCAATCAAAACCGCACGAAGACAAACAGAACCACGCACACGGAAGGGATCGAGTGATGCCGACTTACAACGCACCCACGCGCGACACGCGCTTTGTGATCAACGAGATGCTCGACCTGGCGAGCTACGGCAATCTGCCGGGTTTCGAGAACGCCACCCAGGACATGATCGACACGGTCGTGAACGAATCGGGCAAGTTTTGCTCTGAAGTTCTCGCGCCGCTCAACCAGATTGGCGATGAACAAGGGTGCACTCGCCACGAAGATGGTTCGGTGACAACGCCTGATGGCTTCAAGGAAGCTTACGCTCAGCTCGTCGAGTCGGGCTGGACCACGCTTGGCGGAGCCGAGGAATATGGCGGCCAGGGCTTGCCACATGTTATGAGCTTCGCATTCGAAGAATATATTGGCACTGCCAACCAGGCCTTTGCGATGTATCCCGGCCTGACCAGCGGCGCTGCCGCGGCGCTTCAGGCGGCGGGCAGCGAAGAGCAAAAGGCGATGTATCTGCCCAAGATGATCTCGGGCGAATGGTCGGGCACCATGAACCTGACCGAGCCGCATTGCGGTACCGATCTGGGCATGATCCGCACCAAGGCCGAACCGCAAGGCGACGGATCCTACGCGATCACGGGCACGAAGATATTCATCTCGGCGGGCGAGCACGACCTTACCAGCAATATCATCCACTTGGTCCTCGCCAAGACGCCGGGCGCACCGGACAGCTCGAAGGGCATCTCGCTCTTCGTTGTGCCCAAGTTCATCCTCGATGACAGCGGCGAACCCGGTGAGCGCAACGGCGTAAGCTGCGGCTCGATCGAAAAGAAGATGGGTATCCACGGCAACGCGACGTGCGGGCTCAACTATGACGGCGCGACAGGCTGGATGGTTGGCGAGGAGCACAAGGGTCTCGCGGCCATGTTCGTCATGATGAACGCGGCGCGTCTGGGCGTCGGTCTCCAAGGTCTCGCCCAGGCCGAGGTCGCTTATCAGAACGCCGTGGAGTACGCGCTGGATCGCCGTCAGGGCCGCGCGCTCACCGGCCCGGCCGAGCCTGACCAGAAGGCGGATCCGATCTTTGTTCACCCCGATGTGCGCCGCATGCTGATGGACGCGAAGGTCTTTAACGAAGGGATGCGCGCTCTGTGCCTATGGGGCGCCTTGCAGGTTGACCTCACGCACAAGGCCCAGACTGAAGAAGAACGGCAGCTGGCTGACGATCTCATTGGTCTGATGACCCCGGTCATCAAGGGCTACGGCACCGATAAGGGCTATGACATCGCCAACAACATGCAGCAGGTCTATGGCGGGCACGGCTACGTCAAGGAATGGGGCATGGAGCAATTCGTGCGCGATAGCCGCATCGCCATGATCTACGAAGGCACCAACGGCGTGCAGGCGATGGACCTGTGTGGGCGCAAGCTCGCATCCAAGGGTGGCCGCGCAATCCAGGCCTATTTCGCAGCAGTGGAAGAGGAAATCGCTTCAGCCAAGCAGGTCGAAGGCCTCGCGGACATCGCTGAAAAGATGGAAGCCGCGCTCGAAGAGCAGAAGGCTGCGACCATGTGGTTCATGTCGAACGCGATGGCCAATCTCAACCACCTTGGAGCGGGCGCGCATCACTATATGCACATCATGGGCATTGTGACGCTCGGCTTCATGTGGCTCAAGCAAGCCAAGGTGGCCGCCGCAGCTCTGGAAGGCTCTCCCGAAGATGCCGCTTTCTACGAAGCCAAGCTGACTTCGGCTGCTTACTACGCCGAGCGTTTCCTGCCGGATGCCGCTGCGCTTCGACGCAAGCTCGAAGCGGGCAGCGAAAACATGATGAAGCTGCCGGAAGAGGCGTTCGCAACCGCCGCCTGATCCGCGTGGATTAGTGACACGATAAGGGCGCGGCTCCAAGCGAGTCGCGCCCTTATTCGTAGGCGCTGCGCACGATGGCCAAAGCGCGGTCTGTTTCGCCGGGATCGGGAGTTTCGTTCGCGTCGCCATACCCCCAATCCTCGTTTGCGCCGACATATTGAACCACGATGCCGTCGCGCCGTGAGACCACGCTGACCCCGTCATAGTACATGGCGTAGCGCGCGTTGGCTTGCGGCAGCAGCCAGTTGATCTGCCCGCGCACCGGAACGAGGTCGGCGGCATCCCAGATGGCTTTAGCGCCGTATCCCATGCAGTTTAGGATGACAGGTTCCGTAAGCGCCAGCGCCTGTGACCGTTCGGCAAAGACACGGCGCACCATCCGCCCACCTTTGAGGTGAAATTGCCGGGCAAGCCGCTCGAAATAGCGCGTAATGTTGAAGGTCATCACCGGCCCTGTGCGGCGAGCCTTTCCTGGGAACGGATCGCGCAGAGGATCAGCGTTTCGCCAGGATGGATTAAGGTCGCGCAAGGTCCGATCGAGATGCAGGAAATTGCGCGTCGAAGGCGAGTTTTCCATGGCGCCACCGCGCAAGATGTATTGCGGGATAAACTCCACGGGATCATCGGCCAGGCCGACCATGTCGAGATGCCGAGCGTGCCCTTGACGCGCCCATTGCTCCCACCGCGCCGCGAACCCGTCGGGTGCTTCGTTGCCGAGCGCGATGCGGCTGCTCGGAGACCAGACACCTGTGGCCCGGGCAGACCGCGTTTCTGACGGAAAGTGCTCGGCATAGAGCGTCACCTTCGCCCCAGTTTCCAAGAGACGGATTGCGCTTGTTAGACCGATGATACCGCCACCCAGAACGGCGAAGTCGCTGTGACCCTGTGATCGCGCCAGCGCTGCCGCTTCGACCGCGCAGCCCCAGCTCAGGGACCAGCCTGACCCGCCATGCCCGTAATTATGGACGACTGTCTTGTCGCCAAACCTTTCCACCTCCACCCTTGGACCCGCAGGACGGAAAGGCCGTGTGCAAACCGTCACCTTCATGAGATTTTGGCGATTGGCCCTAAACGGCTCCACCGGCACGGGCGGAGATTGGGGCGCGGCGCTTTGCGGGCGCGGCGTGGTCGTGCATGCCCCCAGGGCAGAGGCTGCGCCGCCAGCCATAAAGATTCGTCGATTTGTGTGCATGAGCCCCTTTCGCGTTGGGTTGTGAGGCTTATCGAGTGAGCCCGATTGACGCGAGACGCTTACGCGCCGCTTCGCCCCAGCCACAGACCGGGTCAGCGTGCGATCCAGGAGAATCGGGAAGCTTGTTTTCGATCCGCCGCCCCCGTAGTTTCGCTCAAAGGCGAGAGTAGAGCGGGAGATACAGGTAATGCGCAACTGGGCACTCGGGATGGCGTTGGTCGCAGCGGCAGCGACCGGAACAGCGCGGGCCGCCACCTATGAGGCGACAATCACGCGCACGACCTATGGCATCCCCCATATCGAAGCAGACACTTGGCAAGGCGTTGGCTACGGCGTTGCGTATGCCTACGCACAAGACAATATCTGCATGCTGGCTGAAGAGTTCGCGACGATAGCGGGAGAGCGATCGCTGCATTTCGGCCCCGAAGGCAAGAGTGTGATGGGCTTCCGCGAGGTTGATAATGTCACCTCTGATTTCTTCTATCGCAGCCAACTTCCTCTTGAGCGTCTCCGCACCACCATGGTCGAGCAGGCCAACCCGGAAACGAGCCAGCTGATGGCTGGCTATGTCGCGGGCTACAACCGTTTCCTGGCAGACAGCGGCGACACTCTGCCCGAAGCGTGCGGGGGCAAGGACTGGGTCCGCCCCATCACCGTGGACGACATGCTACGCCTCAACGGCAAGCAGATGGCGCTGGCGAGTTCGCTGGCGCTTGCGCCCGGTATCGCCACCGCCACGCCGCCTGAAGCGGCGAAAGCGGCGTACACCCCCCATATCCCCGAAGGATTTCCTGACAAAGACGAGCCGACATTTGGCAGCAATGGCTGGGCTTTTGGCGGCGAGGCGACGGCAGATGGAAAGGGGCTGCTGATTGGTAACCCGCACTTCCCCTGGGAGGGACCAGCGCGGTTCTGGCAATTGCATGTGCGCGGACCTGATGGCTTTGATGTGATGGGTGTAGGCTTGGCTGGCACGCCAATCCCGACGCTGGGCTTTAACAAGGACGTCGCTTGGACGCACACCGTCACCGCTGCGCGCCATTTCGCCGTCTACGCGCTCGCGCTGTCGCCCGATGATCCCACGACCTACATTCTCGATGGCGAACCGGTGAAGATGAAGGCGCGCGAGGTGAGCGTACCGATGCCCGGCGGCGCTGAGCCGCTTACGCGCACTTTCTATTCGACCAAATTCGGCCCGATAGTGACCGTTCCCGGCACACCGTTTGGGTGGAATGCGAAAATGGCGTTTGCCCTGCGCGACGCGAACTCCGGCAACGGGCGCGCGATCGAAGCGTGGCTGGGTATCGGCCGGGCAAAGAGTGTGGGCGAAATCGAAACCGCGATCAGCGAAACGCTGGGCATTCCCTGGGTCAACACGATTGCGGCGGACCGCGAGGGGAGCGCGCTACACGCGGATATCACAGCGGTGCCGAATGTGACGAAGGGCCTGATCGCTGCGTGCTCGACGCCGTTTTCGGGGCTGGTGGCGGATCGGTTGACGCTGCTCGATGGATCGCGCTCCGAATGCGATTCGGACCAGTATGGCGAAGGAAGCGCCCATAAGGGCCTTCTGCCGGCAAACGAGCAAGCCTCGCGCACGCGGCGCGACTACGTAACGAATTCGAACGACAGCTATTGGATCAGCAACGCTTCATCGCGGTACGAGGCGCTGTCGCCGATTCTTGGACCGCACTCGAACCAGCTTTCTTTGCGTACGCGCTCGAACTTTCAGGAAACGGAAGCGATCCTCGCCGGTGGAAAGATGGATCGCGCACGCGCCAAAGAGCTGACCTTTGGCAATAAGAGCCTGGCCGCTGAACTGATGGTCGATCCGTTCGTAGCGGCGTGCAATTCAGACGGACGCTTCGTCGGCAACTGCGCGGTTCTGGGCGAATGGGACCAACGCTTCGAAGCGGGCAGCAAAGGCGCCTATCTGTTCGAGCGCTTTTGGAACTCGATCCGCAACCGGAACGATCTTTGGACGGTGCCGTTCGACGCGGAAAACCCGCTTACGACTCCGCGCGGGTTTACCGAGGATCCCTCGGTGATCGACGAGCTAATCGAAGCCTTGGACGAGGCTGCGAAAGCGCATGATGAAGATGCGATCGAGCTTGACCGACCCTGGGGTGAAATCCAGTTCCGCGCGGCGGGGGACGAGCGCATCGCGGTTCATGGTGGACCGGGCACAGCGGGTGTCCTCAACATGCAGCGCAGCCGCAAGGTGGCGGGCGGAGTTACCCCGGTGCACGGTTCGAGTTACATCCAGATCGTAGGCTTTGACGAAGCGGGTCCGGTGGCGGAGGCAATTTTGAGCTATTCGCAATCGACCAATCCCGAGTCGCCTCACTACGCCGATCAGACGCGCAACTACGCGGCCAAGAAATGGTACCGTCTGCCGTTTACCGATGCGGAGATCGAAGCGGCGAAGATTGGCGAGGTCTTGACGCTTTCCGAATGACGCCGCTCGGGAAGGGGGCTAGCTCCTGCCTGATTCAGTGCGGGCAAAGGCGTCCTCCCAAGCGTCGAGGTTCTCTTTCGCCTCGCGTACAAAATCGCTGCGTTTGACATAGCTCAGGAAGGCCGAAGCCAGCCATGATCCGGGGACGGCAAGAGGACGAGCGATCTGGCAAAGCAGGATAATGCGGGTTTCATCGCTGTCATTGCGCACTTCGTGTTCGTAGGTGTCGTCGAATATCAGCCATTGGCCTTCTTCCCATGTGAGGCGCTGGTCTTCGACGCGTATCCAGCACTTTTCGCGCTGACTTGGGACGCTTAAGCCAAGATGCGCGGTGATGAAGGCTTTCGTCACCCCGCGGTGGGGCGTGATGACCGAACCTGGATCCAGAATGGAAAAGAACGCCGAGTTTAATCCTGGAATGTGCTCAATCAACTCGGTCGTGCGCGGGGTGCGGGCCATGTTGGCCTCTTGTCGATGACCGTAACCCACCAGGAAGAAGCTGCGCCAAGTGTCGTTGTCGACAATACCGCGATGATCCCGGGATATGTCGCGCAGGGGCGGGATGGCGTCCTTGTTCCGACAAATCGCGAGCGCTTCATCACGCACAGTTCGCCAGCGCTTTGCGATCGGACCTGACCACTCAAACGTGTTTGGGTCGAGTACGGGGGCGTTGGAAATTTTTGAACTGGCCGCGATTGCCTTGTTTACGCGGTGCCGCTGGCGTTTCAGGAAGCGGTAATGCAGCGGCCTGCTCGGATCGTTGGAGATGAGACCAAAGAACTTAGACTTTGCCATGCCAGCACCATTTCTCCGCTGGCGCGCCGGTGACCTCTTTTCCCGATTGGCGCGCTAACGACCCGCGTGAACAGTATGTCTTATAGCTTCGCCAGATGAAATCAGTTCGGTCGATACGTCTTGGCCGTTGGCCGATTATTCCATTGGCAGGAATTCGGGGACCGAAAGATAGCGCTCGCCCGTATCGTAGTTGAAGCCGAGCACGCGGGCGTCGGGGTCAAGATCGGGCAGCTTCTTGGCAATCGCCGCCAGCGTTGCGCCGGAGGAAATGCCGATCAGCATACCTTCCTCGCGCGCCACTCGGCGGGCCATCTCCTTGGCGTCTTCAGCTTCGACGGTGATGGCCCCGTCGATCGCGTCGGTGTGCAGGTTGCCGGGAATGAAGCCCGCGCCAATACCTTGGATCGGATGCGGACCGGGTTGACCGCCGTTGATGACTGGCGAAGCAGCGGGTTCGACGCCATAAGCCTTCATTGCGGGCCAGTGGCGCTTCAACTCTTCGGCGCACCCCGTAAGGTGACCGCCGGTCCCAACGCCGGTGATCATCACATCGATCGGGTCATCCGCGAAGTCCTGAAGGATCTCCTGCGCCGTTGTGCGCACGTGCACCGCGACATTGGCGGGATTTTCAAACTGCGAAGGCATCCAGGCGCCCTGTGTCGTCTCGACAATCTCGGTAGCCCGCTCAATCGCCCCCTTCATGCCCTTTTCCTTGGGCGTCAAATCAAATGTCGCTCCGTAGGCGAGCATGAGGCGCCGCCGCTCGATTGACATTGATTCGGGCATGACAAGCACCAACGTGTAGCCTTTAACAGCGGCCACCATCGCCAGGCCGATGCCCGTGTTGCCGCTCGTTGGCTCGACGATGGTACCACCCGGCTGCAGCTTACCTGTCTGCTCCGCGTCCTCGACCATGGCGAGCGCGATGCGGTCTTTGATCGAGCCACCAGGATTGGCGCGCTCCGACTTAAGCCAGATTTCGTGATCGGGAAACAGGCGCGACAAGCGAATGTGCGGTGTGTTGCCAATCGTATCGAGAATCGTGCCAGCTCTCATATCCCTCTCCTTAAGGCCGGTGTTCTGTCCTTCCCTTCTAGCAGGTCTTCGGGCGGATCGAAGCTCTTCGTTGTTCGCAAGACCGGAAACATGCGCGCCCAAAGCGCAACCGTGAGGATCGCGCCCGCGCCTCCGGCCACGACGGCGGCCGCCGGACCGACCAGAAAAGCTAGTGCTCCGGAGAACGCATCGCCCCCCTCGTTCGAGGCGCTGATTGCAAGCATGCTGACGGACGAAACGCGGCCGCGTTTGTCGTCTGGCGTGTGCAGTTGAATAAGCGCCTGGCGGACATAGACGCTGAACATATCGGTGGCGCCGATGACAAAGAGCATAGCGAGGCTAAGCGGTAGGCTCGTCGATAGCCCAAAGACAACAGTTGCAAGGCCAAAGGCGGCAACGGCCCACAGCATTTTGGGACCGACCTCAGTCTTGAGCGGCCGCACCGAGAACCACAAGCCGGATAGGATAGCGCCAGCCGGCGTGGCCGAGGCAAGCAGCGCAAGGCCGGTTTCGTCCGTTTGCAGGATGTCGCGCGCGAAGACCGGGATCAAAGCGTTGGCGCCGGCAAGAAACACGGCGAACAGATCGAGTGTGATGGCGCTGAACACCATCTTGTTTTGGATCACGTACCGCACGCCATCGATCATCGCGCGGATCGGCCTCTGGTCCTTTCGCATGGCGGGTTGAGGCACTCTTCCAACAAGCGATAGCGCACCCGCAGAGACCCCAAAAAGCGCCGCCGCAACAGCGTAGGGAAGCGCGGGCTCCGCCGCGTAGAGGACCGCTCCGATTGCGGGTCCAACCAAACGGCCTACCTGCCAAGATATCGAAGACAGCGCGATCGCGGTCGGCAAAAGCGGTTTGGGCACCAGATTGGGCGAAAGCGCCGACAGCGCGGGACCGGCGAATCCGCGAGCAACGCCCAAAGCCACGGACACTGCAAACAAGATTGGCAATTCAACGCTTTCGCTCATGGTGAAGACGGTCAGCGCGGCCGCGCACAGGAATTGGATGCCAATCGTCACGAGGCCCAAGACCCGGCGGTCAAACCGGTCTGCGGCAAGGCCGGAAAACGGCGTCAGGATAAAGAGCGGCAAGAACTGAAGCAGGCCAATGATCGCGAGTTGGCCAGCGCCTTCAGCGATGTTCATCCCGCTATCGCGCGCCAGATTGTAGGCCTGCCACTGGATCACCAGAAGCATAGCGTCCTGCGCCAGAGTCATCGTCAAACGCGCAGTCCAGAAAGCGCGAAAATTGTGAATCTGAAAGGGGTGGGTAGGCGGAGCGTGCGTCACGCAGGCGCCATGGCAGGCGCTGGACCAGCTGCCAAGTATCCGTGACTGTTAGAGGTCTCTTAGCGCTTGCGGCGCAGGCGCGGATTGGGTTGCAGCGCGTCGACTATTGAAATGAAATCGTCGAGGCGAATGATACGTTCAAACTGAAAACCTGCGCGATTTTCGCGTGTCCAGATCACGTATGCCTCGATGCGACCCACGACGGGCAGGCGAATGATCACCCGATCCCCACGCGAAAGCTCGTGCGCGTCATCGACCATAAAGCCATGCGCTGAAAGGTTGCAGACGTGCAAGTTGACGTCGCCATGCGAGTAATGCTCGACAATTACCGGGAAATCGACGGGATGCCGCGCAGCGCGGCGCATGTCTGTAACACTCAGATTTGCTCCAGCTGACACGTCGCCTGACCCTCCAATGCCGTTTGCCTGGTTTCCCTAATGGACGATAAAGGCTGACATTTGGTAAAGCTCGCAGGCGCGACAATTTTTGAAGCGTGCGGGCTGGCGCGCATTCAAGGCAATCGACCTGTAATCAGGCGCGATCAGCCGACCGATCAAAAGGCAATGATGGCGTGACGTTTCTTGCCGAGGCTGAGTTTTAGGGTGGTGCCCTGAGACGGCGAGATGACAAGGCCGGGATCCGTAACGGTTTCTCCCTCCAGTTTGACCGCGCCCTCTGCAAGCTTGCGCTTTGCTTCACCATTGGATGCAGCGAACCCAAGCTGGGTAAGCGCCGCACCGACCCGAAGACCTTCTGCACCAACGCTGAGTGTGGGGAGATCCTCGCCCGCACCCCCACCTGCAAAGGTCTCGCTTGCGGTCGCCTCGGCCGCCTTGGCGGCTTCAAGCCCGCGCACCAGAGCGGTAACTTCATTGGCCAGCACAACCTTTGCCGCGTTGATCTCCGCGCCTTCCAGAGCTTCGAGCCGTGCGATCTCGTCGAGCGGCAGATCGGTGAAGAGGCGCAGGAACTTGCCCACGTCCCGGTCATCGGTGTTGCGCCAATATTGCCAGAAATCGTACGCGGGCAGCTGGTCCTCGTTGAGCCAGATCGCTCCGTCGACCGATTTACCCATCTTTGCTCCGTCGGCGCGGGTGATGAGCGGCGCGGTGAAGCCGTAGACTTCGCGCCCGTCGATGCGGCGATTGAGCTCAATCCCGTTCACGATGTTGCCCCACTGATCGCTGCCGCCCAACTGCAGGCGGCAATTGTAGTCGCGCGCCAGCACGAGAAAGTCGTAGGCCTGCATGATCATGTAATTGAATTCGAGGAAGCTCAGCGGCTGTTCGCGATCAAGCCGCAGCTTGACCGAGTCAAAAGTCAGCATCCGGTTGAGCGTGAAGTGCGGGCCGACGCTGCGCAGCAATTCGATATAGCCCAGCTCGCTCAGCCAATCGTCGTTATCGATCAGGATCGCACCGGTTTCGCTGTCGTCAAAGCGCAGGATCCTCTCAAACGATCCCTTAATCCCGGCGATATTGGCCGCCAAGCGCTCTTCGGTGAGCAACTGGCGCGTTTCATCCTTGCCTGACGGATCGCCGACTTTGGCGGTTCCGCCGCCCATGATCACTATCGGACGGTGACCGGCTTGCTGAAGGCGGCGCAGCAGCATGATCGAAGCAAGGTTGCCAATGTGCAGGCTGGGCGCCGTTGGGTCAAAGCCCACATAGCCGGTGACGACCTCTTTTTTGGCGAGCGCATCCAGAGCCCCCGGATCGGTGATCTGGTGCAGATGGCCGCGCTCGGAAAGCAGGCGCAGCAGGTCAGAATCAAAAGAGATGTCAGTCATTGCGGGTGGGCGCTTACCAGCGTGGGCCGTGAGCGCAAAGAGCCAATGGCTCAAGCGGCCCGAGGCCCAAAGGGTCTTGCTCGCAAAGGGCCCCTCCGCGATAGCGTTGCCCATGCAACCGCTCATGCTCCATCGCACCTGTGACCTTGGCCCGATCCGGGCGGTCACCGCGTCCATCACTCCGACCGATACGGGCTGCGAGGCCGAGTTTCGCCTCGATGGGGATCCGCTGCGGATCATCATTCCGGAAACGGCTGCGCCGGAACGGATGGACAATCTGTGGAAGACCACTTGCTTCGAGATCTTCTGGCAGCCGATCGGGCAGCCGGGCTATGTCGAATACAACCTCTCGCCGTCCGGGCGGTGGGCATCCTACGATTTTGACAGCTTCCGCGAAGGGATGCGCGACGCGCCGCTGGACGCGATATCGGTCACGTGCTCGCATTCCTCAAGCGGTGGGGAAGGGGAGCTTATCCTGAAGGCCCGCATCGCCGCTAACTTACCCGCGCCCGCGCAAGTTGCGCTCAACGCGATTGTCGAACACCCAGATGGAAGCTTGCAATTCTGGGCTTTGGCGTTCCCACCTGGCCCGCCAGAATTCCACTCCGAAGCCTGCCGCCAATGGATTGTCGAACGATAAAGGTCACCGGTTAGACCGGGTCAGCCTTGGGGCTAAAGGGGCCGTTCATTTTCACCACTTCCCAATTGATCGCCTGAGCAAAGCAGGTCCACACGATGTAGGGCAGGATCAGCCATGCGGCGAAGCTTGAGACATCGCGCAGCGCAAAGGCCAGCGCGATAGTCGAGGCGATTAGCGCAAAGTTTTCATAGAACGACCAGTCCGGACGCCTGAACGTGAAAAACAGCGGCGACCATAAGAAATGCAGCGCCGCGTTCACGCTAAACGCAATCACGACCACGTTGAATTGTGTAGCGCTCTGCGCCTCAGTCCAACCAATATAAAGCGCCCATCCGGCAAGGCCCAAAATCAGCGTCCACGCGGGCGCGAACGCCCAGCCTGGCGGCTGAAACCATGGCTTCTTGAGAGCGTCATACCACTCGCCCACATCGGTGAGCAGACCACCGGCGAGATTAAGACCAAGCCCGTAGAGCAATGCGAAGGTGAGCGCGGTGTAGTCCATGGCCACGCAATCTAAAGGAGATTGGGCGCACTTCCAAGCCGAGCCTTGCGTTTGCGCTGGGGGTGTTTCAACCCAGCGTGCATGACCCACTCTGTAGCCTTCGGCATCGACCGCCTTCTTGCTGACCCGGTTCTGCTTGATAAACTTAAGGGCAAGCGCGTTGCTCTCATCGCGCACCCGGCCAGTGTGACCGCCGACTTAGCCCATTCGCTCGACGCGCTGATGGAAGCCGGGGTCAATGTGACCAGCGCCTTTGGCCCGCAGCACGGGCTCAAAGGCGACAAGCAAGACAACATGGTCGAAACCGCCGACGAGACCGATGCGCAATACGGCATCCCGGTCTTTTCTCTCTACGGCGAAGTTCGCCGCCCGACCGGGCAAATGATGTCGAGCGCAGATGTGTTTCTCTTTGATCTTCAGGACCTTGGCTGCCGGATATACACTTTTGTCACGACCTTGCTCTACCTGCTTGAGGAAGCAGCCAAGGGTGGCAAATCGGTCTGGGTGCTGGATCGGCCCAACCCGGCAGGTCGACCCATAGAGGGCACTATGCTGATCCCGGGGCATGAGAGCTTTGTGGGCGCGGCGCCCATGCCCATGCGCCACGGGCTGACTCTTGGCGAAATGGGGCATTTCTTCGTCGCGCATTTCGGGCTCGACGTCGACTACCGCGTGGTCGCGATGGAAGGTTGGCGACCAGACGAACCTTCGGGAGCGGTCGCTAGCGGCTATGGCTGGCCCAAGGATCGTATCTGGATTAACCCATCCCCCAACGCGGCGAGCGTCAACATGGCGCGCTGCTACGCCGGGACGGTCATGATTGAAGGCGCGACGGTGAGCGAAGGGCGCGGCACCACGCGGCCCTTGGAAGTGCTGTTCGGCGCCCCCGACATAGACGCCGAGGGCGTGTGGAAACTGATGCGCCAGATGGCGCCCGAGTGGTGCGGAGGGGTGCTGGTGCGCGACTGCTGGTTTGAGCCCACCTTCCACAAACACGCCGGAAAGCTGTGCAACGGCCTGATGATGCACGCCGAGGGCCCTGACTACGCGCATGAGCTGTTCCGCCCCTGGCGCTTGCAAGCGCTGGCCTTTAAAGCGATCCGGACGCTCTACCCCGATTACGAGCTGTGGCGCGATTTTCCCTACGAGTACGAACTCGACCGCCTTGCGATCGATGTGATCAACGGCGGCCCAGCCTTGCGCGAATGGGTCGATGATAGCGGGTCAGCGCCTCGCGATCTGGATCAAGCAGCGGCGCAGGATGAAGCACTGTGGGCGCAAACGGTGCGCGAGCATTTGCTCTATTGATTACCTGTCGTCGTCCTCAGCCGGCATCACGCGGTAATCGCTTGGATTGGTCATCGGTACCGGCCGAACATCGTTGATGTCGCCCATCATCACCATCACGCCGCAACCATTCTCGCGCCGATCTACGGCGTAGATCGCCAGAGGAGTTTCGGGCGTGTTGGGTTGGCGGCGGAACAGCCGTAGATTAGCCAGCGGGTCAGGCGTCGAAGTCTCCAAGCCTTCTTCGGCATCCTGCACACGTTCGAGCCTGTCGCGGCACACGGAACGCGCGGTTCGAAGCGCCATAGGGCCTTCGACGGTCTTTCCGAGTTTAGCCAAAGCCTCACGGTTTTTCAGGACAGCGCGGGCCTCTTGGTACTCTTGAACCAACGGCGAGTTGCCTGGAACGGAAGGCTCGACCTGCGTCTCATCGTTAGCAGCCATCACCGTAAAGCCAAGGACCGGGATCAATAGAGCTCGCATATGCCCCTCCATAACTCAGCGCTCCCATGCGCTAAACACTGCATACAAGAAATCGCTTGAGAATTCTATCCGCCCTTGATCGTGCTCACGCGCTGCAAGATTTGCCATCCTGCCTCGGTCTTAATCCACGTGTCCACCACCAGAAACCGTGGCGGCAGTTTACCCTGCGGGCCGCTCCAATCGATTGTATAGTCCATGATTACGGTTGCCACATTGTCGTGGTAGGCAACGCTGTAGGGGACCAACTTTGTCGAACGAACTGACATCCCCTCAAGCCCGATATAGACTTCCTTAGACAGGGGTGGCGCCTCGCTGTAAGCCCGCACGAGACGGAAGTCCTTGTGCATAATTGCACCAACGGTCTCCATGTCCGCCGTTAGGAGCGCATCGGCCCATTTCTGCTCAAGATCCATAATGGGATCGCCGTGATTATCCGCCAAGGCCGGTTGGGCGAGGGTGGCTAGGGCCAAAAGAACAAACCCCTTGAATACTCGGATCATGGCGTTCCTCCAAAAGTTGCTTGTTCAATGCCCTTGCTTGCGGCTCAATTCGCGCATCGCGTCGTCGAGACCGTCCAGCGTCAGCGGGAACATCCGGTCATCGACCAGCTGTTTGAGCATTTTGGTTGATTGCGAATAGCCCCATTGCTTTTCGGGCACGGGGTTGAGCCAGACGGTAGCCGGATACGTGTTCGTCACGCGTTGCAGCCAGGTGGCACCCGCTTCCTCGTTCATATGCTCGACCGAGCCGCCTGCATGGGTGATCTCGTACGGGCTCATCGCCGCGTCGCCGACAAAGACGACCTTATAGTCATGCCCGTATTTGTGGAGCACGTCCCAGGTTTTGGTGCGCTCTTGCCAGCGGCGCTTGTTGTCCTTCCACACGCCTTCATAGAGGCAGTTGTGGAAGTAGAAGAATTCGAGGTTCTTAAACTCCGCCGTCGCCGCGCTGAACAGCTCTTCGACCAGTTTGATGAACGGGTCCATCGATCCGCCAACGTCAAGGAATAGCAGAAGTTTAACGGCGTTCTTGCGCTCGGCTCGCATATGAATATCGAGCCAACCCTGCTTTGCGGTCCCTTTGATCGTCGCGTCCAGATCAAGTTGATCCGGGTTCCCTTCGCGCGCAAAGCGCCGCAGACGGCGCAGCGCCATCTTGATGTTGCGCGTTCCCAGTTCCTTGGTGTTGTCGAGGTTTTTGAACTCGCGCTTTTCCCAAACCTTCACGGCCTTCTTGTGCTTGCTCTCACCGCCAATGCGCACGCCTTCGGGGTTGTAGCCGGAATTGCCGAAGGGGCTGGTGCCCCCTGTGCCGATCCACTTATTGCCGCCTTCGTGCTTCTTTTCCTGTTCGGCGAGACGCTCCTTGAGTGTCTCCATCAGCTCATCCCAATCGCCGATCTTTTCGATCTCGGCCATTTCCTCGGGCGTCAGGAACTTTTCGGCCACGGCCTTGAGCCAGTCTTCCGGCACGTCCACCGGATTTTGCCCATAATCGGACATGATCCCTTTGAAGACTTTGTGAAAAACCTGATCAAACCGATCGAGCAGCCCTTCATCCTTCACGAACGTTGCTCGCGACAAGTAGTAGAACGCCTCAGGCGTCTGCTCGATCACGTCTTTGTCCAGCGCTTCCAACAGCGTCAGATGTTCCTTGAAGCTTGCGCCGATGCCAGCGCTGCGCAGCTCGTCTGTGAAATTGAAAAACATGCCCGTTTGCTTAGCTTTCCTTATCGCCACGCGCTAGCCCTAGAGGCGCAATCAATCCTCCTTTAAACCTTCGCTAACCATCCTTGGTTACCCGGGTTTCCAGGAGGCCTCCCATCGGGGCTCGGGACGCTAAACAGGGCCTGGATTGATGAAACCGACTGCCATCGACACGGCGAACGCAGCCGCTCTGGAGCTCATACCCGAAAGCTGTGGGGCGGTGACGGTCGGCTGCTCTGAAGTTGCCGGCGTGGTCGAAGATGTGATCCGTTCCTCGCAATTGCTGCGCGCCGAACACGATGCCCTGCAAGTTACGGTGGCCGAGCTTGAAGCGGATCAGGCCAAAGTGTCCGAGGCCAGCGACGAAGCGCGGCTGTTGTCCGAACGCGCGATTGAGCGGTTGGGTGAGGGGACCGCGCTGATTCATTCCTCGCTCGGTCAGATCAATGAGTTGCTCGAAATGGTCGACACGTTGGGCCAACACGTCACGACCTTTGCCGCTGCGATGGAGCAAGTGCGTCGCAGCGCGCAAGACATCGACGACATAGCGGAAACAACCAATATCCTCGCTCTTAACGCCACGATTGAGGCGATGCGGGCAGGCGAGGCTGGCCGCACCTTTGCCGTGGTTGCAAGCGAGGTCAAAAGCCTGGCCAATGATACGCGCAAAGCGACTGAGGAGATCACGCAAACGATTGAATCGCTCGGCGACGAGGCAAGCGTGGTGATCACAAAAATTGAAGCGGGCAGCCAGGCGAGCGGCGATGCCAAAGCTTCGGTGGCGCAGATCGAACAGACGATGGCAAGCGTAAGCGGGCTGGTCGAAGAGGTCGACAAGCAGAACGATGTGATCGCCCGCTCGACCGGCACCATCAGCAATCATGTGAATGGGGTTCAGGACGTCCTCTCGCGCTATGACCGGGTCACCCGGGAAAATGAGAGTCAGCTTTCCGATGCGCAAAAGGAGGCCGTGGGTCTGGAAAGCATCGCGAACGAAATGTTTGACGGTCTCGTGCAGGCAGGCCTCTCGCCGCGGGACCAAGCGATGGCCGAGCACGCAATGCAGGTCGCGCGCGAGATTGTTGAGATCACGGAGCGCGCCATCGCCAGCGGTGAGATTTCACGCTCAGCGGTTTTCGACCGCGCCTATAAGCCAATTCCCAACTCCGCTCCGGAGCGCTTCACCACCGAACTGACAGTCTTCGCAGAGCGCTCGTGGAAGCCAATCATCAACAAGTCCACCGATGACTGGGCCGAGTGCGTGGCAACCGTATGCGCCGATGTGAACGGCTTCATGCCAACTCATATCGACAAGTTTGCGCAAGCTCCTAGCGGCGACCTACAGCACGACACGCGCTTTTGTCGCAACGGTCGCATCTTGATGGACGACGCCGATCGCGCAGCGCTTAGGAGCGACGCGCCTTATCGTCTTTCGGTCTTCCGTCAGCCGATCGAAGGCGAAGGTTACGCCGTGGTGCGCAGCGCCTACGTTCCCCTTCGGATCAAGGGCGAGCGCTGGGGTGATCTGAAGTTTGCCTATTCACTGGAGGGTTCGCGCATCTAATTGCGCGTCGATCGCCCC
>CALCCG010000167.1 GCA_937899785.1 uncultured Erythrobacter sp.
CCACCCGCCCCGCCGACCAAGCGCAAGCTGACCCATCGACCAGCTACACCGCCCTGCTGCAATCGGTGTTCACGCTGCTCAGAACACATCGCGAGATCGCGATCGCAGGGGCTATACAAGGTATCGGCTTTGGCCAGTTCATCGCGCTGTGGCTGGGCCTCGCCCTGCATCTCACATCGCCGGAAATGGGCTATGGCACCGATATGGCCGGCTATCTGGCGGGTTTCGCCGCGGTGAGCGTGCTGCCCACACCGCGACTTGGACGCATCGCCGATCGCGTCGGGCCCCGGCGCGCCCGGTTTGCGCTCGGCTGCGTGCAGGTTGTCGGCACCATCCTCTTCCTCCCCTTTGGCAGCAATCTTTGGCTGCTGATGATCCCGATCTTCATAACCTCGGCGGTGGGTCCGGGTATTGATGTGGCAAGTCGCATGACCTTTCTTTCCGCCGAGCCCGGATTGCGCACACGGCTGACCACGATCTATATCATGATCATGTTTTTGGGCGGCGGTGTTGGGAGCTATGTCGGCACGGCGCTCTATGATCGGTTCGGGTGGGATGGAGTGGCCTGGTCGTTGATCGCTGCGTGTCTGATCTTGACGACGCTATCCGCTTACACCTGGCGCGTTTGGGGTTCAGAGCCCCTGTCCGCCTCGTCAAGCTAGCTGGACACCTTTTACGGTACAGTGCCTAATGCGCGTTTACCCAATCTTGCACGGCTGAGCGTATTTCGGTTCTCGAAGGCGCTTCACGGTTTAACCGAGGATCGACCCCGCCCCCGGCAGGACACTTGTGGTTCGTACCGAGTGCCCTTCATCGCCCCCAGCCTTGCACAGGCTGACCAAAGACGCTCAGGCCACGTTCCGAACGGGAAACCGCTCACGGATTGGCCGAGCGTCTTTTTGCGCTGACGGCTGGTGCCCCCGACAGGATTCGAACCTGTGGCCTTCGGATTAGGAATCCGACGCTCTATCCACCTGAGCTACGGGGACCACAAGCGGCGTCATACCACCGTGCCCCTGACGATCAATTGAGCTTTTCTGGCGGCGCAATCGGGAACGGCAACGGCGCAACAGGCACTCCCTCGTCCACCAGCGCCTTGGCCTCTTTCAGGCTGGCTTGTCCATGAATCGGCGCCTCATCGCGCTCACCGTAATGCATCTCGCGCGATTGCTTGACAAAGTCACCGCCAACATTGGTGCTGTCCTTGAGAGCGTTGGCCTGCGCCTCGGCGAGCTTTTGCATGGCTTGATGCACTTCGCCAGGCATCTCACGGTTCGCGATCGGAGCGGTTTGCCCCTTGGCCGCGGGCACGCGCGCTTCGGGCCGTGCGTTGCTCTTGGCCGGGACAGAGGGAGCCATGGGGGCCTTGCTCACATGAACGGAGCCGCATTCCGGGCACGTCAGAAGGCCGCGCGCCAACTGGTCATCAAAGTCGTCGGACGAACCGAACCAGCCTTCAAACCGGTGGCCTTCATCGCAGTGCAGATCAAAAACAATCATGATGCCTCGTATTTGGGGATGTCGCGTTTGTTGGCAAGGCTGGGAATCTGAGAGCGGACCTCTTCGATCCGATTAAGATCAATGTCACAAAAGCCAAGGCCTGGTTCTTCACCCCCCATATCAAGAAGCACTTCGCCCCAAGGATCAACCACGAGGCTATGACCATAAGTCTCGCGCCCATCCTCGTGGCTCCCGACTTGCGCGGCGGCAATCACAAAAGCCGACGCCTCGATCGCGCGGGCTCGGAGCAGCACATGCCAATGCGCTGCGCCTGTCGGCTTGGTGAAAGCCGCTGGGACGGCGATGGCATCGCAGCGCCGGCGACCAAGCTCTTCAAACAAAGCCGGGAACCGCAGGTCGTAGCAAATGGTGAGGCCAAGCCGCCCCAGCGGTGTGTTCTCAACGGCGACGACCTTATCGCCCGGCTTGTACACATTGCTCTCGCTCCAGCTCTCCCCAGTTGCAAGCTCCACATCGAACATGTGGATTTTGTCGTAAGTGGTCACATCACGCTGATCACCACTTGTGCGGGAAAAGTAGCAGGCCCTGTTGGAGTTGTGCGTCTCTGAGGCGGGCATCGGAAGAGAACCGAGTGCAATGTCGATTTTACAGTTTTGAGCCGCAGACGCGAGTGATCTGAGCACCCCGCCATAGTATCGAGCACCCAAATGCACTCCAGCACGCTTTCGGTCGCGATCTAGGAGCGCTGCCATCTCGGGTGCGAATAGAATGTGTGCACCCTCATCCGCGGCATCTTTGACCGCCGATCGGATAGTGGAAAGGTTGGCCTCAGGATCGATCCCGGAAGTCATCTGCAAGACGGCAATCTTGGGCACTTTGGTACGTTATCCCGCCAGCAAAGCGTCGAGCTTGCCCGCATCCTCAAGCGCGGCAAGATCGTCCGAGCCGCCAACATGCAAATCACCGATAAAGATCTGGGGCACGGTCATCGCGTTGGGCGCCCGATCGCGCATCTCGTCGCGCTTGGAACCGCCCATTGTGATATCGTATTCGTTGAACTCGACGCCCTTGGACTTGAGCAAGTGCTTTGCACGCACACAAAAGGGGCACGCAAACTTAGTGTACATGTCGATTGTCGGCTGGCTCATGAAACGGTCCTTTCCGATCCCTTGAAAGGCGGGTTACCACACCCAAATAGATCGTGTCGCAGCGTTTCGCCAGCTTTTGGGAAACGCGACCGGCAACGCCCTATCCCGGCGCTGCATGAGGCAGGTCGGGAGAATGAAACCAAATTGCTCAAACACGAGGATTTGAACCTATGTCACGTCTTGATTTTACCCCCTATCGCCGTTCGACCGTTGGCTTTGACCGGCTCTTCGACTTGCTCGAAAGCCAGGCTCGCTCCCACTCCGGCGACAATTACCCCCCTTTCAACATCGCGCGCCAGGGCGAAGACAATTACCGCATCACACTTGCGGTTGCCGGCTTCCGGGCGCAGGATATCGATATCACCGCGCAACAGAACCTGCTCACCGTGCACGGCAAGAAGCGTGAAGAGGTGGATGACGGTTCCGAATGGCTCCATGTCGGCATCGCCAATCGCGGATTTGAGCGGCGCTTTGAACTGGCGGACTTCGTCCGGGTTGAGCGCGCCGACCTCGCCGATGGTATGCTGATCATCGATTTGGTGCGCGAAGTGCCCGACGCGATGAAGCCCAAGAAGATCGCTGTCGGCTCAACCACGCTTAAGGCGGTGGAAACCGGCGCCGACCAAGCGGCCGATGATGGTGCGGCCAACGCCGCCTAACCGAAGCTGTATCGAAAACCCAAAAAAGGCGGCCCTCCTTTGGCGGGGTCGCCTTTGGCCTATCCGGACCAAAACGCGCCAGGTGAGTTAGAGGCGGATCCCTGGATCCGCCTCTGCGACATGTCGCCGCCTCGATCAAAGCCAAGCGTCCGGGTCGCAAAAGACGCTCCGCTTCGATACGAGCTGGTTACGACGCACGGACTGGTATCCGTCTCCCCCAGGGACGCCGCAATCAACGAATAGGCGAGATGTGCCCCCGCCCTCCTTCGGGAACGCCGAAGGTGTGGGGAGAGAGCCTGAGCGGGAAATCAACAGCTTGCAAGAGCAAATTTGCTCTCTTGTATAAACGCGACAGGTCTTTGATTTCGAAGAATATTCCCAAATATGACATCTGCCATCGTGAAGCCCTATCCAAATCAAGGGCTTGCACGATTAAAGGGCCGTCGCACGCTTTGCGCGCGCGCTAATCCAAAAAATTAGACGAGGCGCGACTGTTCAAGCGCAGCGGCCACGAATCCGGCAAAAAGGGGATGCGGATCAAAGGGCTTAGACTTCAATTCAGGGTGGAACTGAACCCCGACAAACCAGGGGTGATCCGGTCGCTCCACAATCTCGGGCAGCAACCCATCGGGCGACATGCCCGCAAAGACAAGGCCTTGCTGCTCGAGCGGCTTGATATAGGCGCTGTTCACCTCGTAGCGGTGGCGATGGCGCTCAGAGATCATATCCGCCCCGCCATAGATCGTGGATGTATGGCTGTTGCCAACAAGCCGAGCGTCATAGGCGCCAAGCCGCATCGTTCCGCCCAGATCGCCGCCGCTTTCGCGGCTTTGAAGGCCTTCTTCGCTCATCCATTCGGTGATGATGCCCACAACCGGCTCTGACGTCTCGCCGAACTCGGTCGAAGAGGCGTCGGGAAAGCCGGCAGCGCGCGCGCCTTCAATGCAGGCCATCTGCATCCCCAAACAAATGCCAAAGAACGGAACACCACGTTCGCGAGCAAACCGCACACTCGCGATCTTGCCCTCGCTGCCGCGTTCGCCAAATCCGCCAGGCACCAGAATGCCGTGCATCGGTTCGAGCGCGCTGGCGATCTCGCCGTCTGCGCCTTCGAAAACTTCCGCGTCGATCCACTTGATGTTGACCTTCACCCGGTTGGCCAAGCCGCCATGAACGAGCGCCTCGTTGAGGCTCTTATACGCGTCGGGCAGCCCGACATATTTTCCAACAACCCCGATGGTCACCTCGCCTTCAGGATTGAAGTAGCGATCGGTGACGTCGTTCCACGCGGCAAGGTCCGGATCGGGCGCGTCGGTGATGCCAAAGCCGCGCAACACCTCGGCGTCCAGCCCTTCGCGGTGGTATTGCAACGGCACTGAATAGATTGAGGGCGCGTCAAGCGCCGGGATCACCGCCTCTTTGCGCACGTTACAGAAATTCGCAATTTTCTGGCGCTCGCCTTCGGGGATGGGGTGCTCCGCACGACACAGCAAAACGTCGGGTTTTATCCCCAAGCTCGCCAGTTCGCGCACGGAGTGTTGGGTTGGCTTGGTTTTGAGTTCGCCCGCAGCCGCGATGTAGGGCACGAGGGTGACATGAACGCTGAGCGTCTGGAACGGCTCCAGGTCGTTGCGGATCTGGCGGATCGCTTCCATGAAGGGGAGGGATTCGATGTCGCCCACCGTGCCGCCGATCTCGCACAGGATGAAGTCGTGATCGTCCTGATCGGCGAGCGCGAACTCCTTGATCGCGTCGGTCACGTGCGGGATCACCTGCACCGTCGCGCCCAGATAGTCTCCGCGCCGTTCACGCGCGATAATGTCGCGATAAACCCGGCCCGACGTGATGTTATCGCTCTGACGCGCGGATACGCCGGTGAAGCGCTCGTAATGGCCCAGGTCCAGATCGGTCTCAGCGCCGTCATCAGTGACGTAGACCTCGCCATGCTGGTAGGGGCTCATCGTGCCTGGATCGACGTTGAGATAGGGGTCAAACTTGCGGATGCGAACCTTGTAGCCGCGCGCCTGCAGGCG
>CALCCG010000168.1 GCA_937899785.1 uncultured Erythrobacter sp.
TACAAGGATACTGCAGGTCCTGCCGTGAACCCGATGATCAAGATCACCAACATCGTCGCGCTGCTTCTGCTCGCGGCGCTGGCCGGGTCGCACTAAGCGCGTCCAACCCACCGGGTGAAAACAAGCCCCGCCGAGCCCTTGGTTCGGCGGGGCTTTTATTAAGACCTGTCTGTTAACCCTCTTCGCATGCGACGCCTTAGTCGCGCTTAACGTGAGGGTAGAAGGCAACGTGAACGCTCCGTTCAATCCGGATCTTGTCAAAGACGCTTTTGACGCGCTCGCCGAAGCGGATCAGCCAGACCGTGCGTTCCTGCGCCGTCAGTGGTTTGAGAGTGGGCCAGAACCGGCCACCAATTTTGCAGTGGCTCGCGGAGCTTCGGGCAAACCACTGGTCGGCTTTGCTCTCAGGCCAAAATCGATCGGGCCCTCTTCCCTTGGTCTGAAGGTCAACGAGATTGCGGGCCCTTATTGGCCGATGCGGGGCGTCCCTGTCGACGCGCAGGCTTCGCCAAGTGAGCTAGCCGCCGCGATCCAGGATAAAGCGCTTACCAAAGCGCTTGGCCCCGCGTTCCGCCTTGGCCCAGTGGCGCGCGATCACGCTTCGATCCAGCTTTTGAGCGAGGCGATGACCCTTGCCGGATGGACTGTGCTTTCCAAGACTGTGGGCCAACACTTTGCCGTCGATCTTGCGACCAAGATCGCCAGCGGCACTTGGCCCTCGACCCGTGGGCAGCGCAAGCGGCGCTGGCATGTGCGCAATATGGAAAAGATCGCACCCGTGCGCACCGAGTGTTTCACGGGCGCCGACTGGACGCCTGAGACGCGCGACGCGATGGCGACAATCGAAGCCAAAAGCTGGCTCGGCACTCTCGAAGATGGCGGCGATACCAAGTTCCGCGACCCGGCCCTTCGTTCCACGTGGGAGGATGCGGCCAAAGACCCGGCGCTGGCCGCGATGATTAGGGGCAGTGTGTTCTGGATCGGCGAGGATCCGGTCGCCTTCACTTTCGGCCTGGATTGCGGCCCTTCACGCCTGCTGATCGCCAACAATTTCGACCTGAACTTCAAGAAGGAATCCCCGGTCATAGTCCTTATCTACGACGACTTCCTCAAAGCGGCAGAGCGCGGGATCGAAAGAATGGATCTTGGCCTGGGCGATGCGGGCTACAAAAGCGATATGGGCGCTGACGAAGTCGGCGCATTCGTCGACCTCATGTTCGTGCAGAGCCCTCTGTTTGCCCGCGCGCTTCGACCTCTGTGGGAGCGCTAAGCGCGTCTTGACGTAAGGCCTCCCCACTCGCAAAGACCGCTCGCATGAGCGACACCCCCACCAAAGAAGAACTGGTCGACGGCCTCGTCAAATTGCTGACCGTCGAAAAACGCGCGTCAGATATCTATCGCGGCCGACCGCAAAAGGGCGGCATGGGCCGTGTCTTCGGAGGGCAGGTGCTCGCCCAGGCGCTGCAAGCGGCGCAGGCCAGCATCCCCGAGGGCAAGGAAGCCCACTCCCTCCACGCCTATTTTCTGCGGGGCGGCGTGGAAGGACCACCGATCGAATACCGTATAGAGCGCGATTTTGACGGGCGCAGCTTCGCCAACCGCCGCGTCGTCGCCGCGCAAGAGGCCGAGGATGGCAGCGTCCAGCCCATACTCAACCTCACCGCCAGCTTTCAGGTGCCCGAGGAAGGTCTGCAGCATCTTGATGCGACCATGCCCGATGTTGCCGGACCCGATGACCTCAAGTCCGATATGGAGATGCGCCGCCAGATGGTGGACAAAATGGGCGACACAATCAACGACACTCAACGCGCCCTAATGCTGCGCCCGCGCCCGATTGAGATGCTCACTGTCGACAGGCTGCACTGGATGAATTCCGAGCCCAAGCCGCCGCACGCGCAAAGCTGGTTTCGCACCTGCGCGCCGATCACCGGCGAGGCGGACACGCCCGCCTTACATCGCGCGCTAATCACTTACGCCAGCGATTACACGCTGCTGGGCACCAGCGCTCTGCCGCATGGTCTTTCGTGGATGCGCGGCGAATTGGTGGGGGCCAGTCTTGATCACGCCCTTTGGTTCCACGCCCCGGCCCGCGCGGACGAATGGCTGCTCTACGTCACCGACAGCCCGTGGACCGGCGGAGGCCGTGGCTACAACCGCGGGCGTATCTTCAACGCGGAAGGCTTGCTGGTCGCCAGCGTCGCGCAAGAAGGCATGATGCGAAAG
>CALCCG010000169.1 GCA_937899785.1 uncultured Erythrobacter sp.
TTTTTGGGGGATAGTGTCCGTGGCGCAGCGCCAGACACACAGATACAACGCTTTTGGGTTGAGCATTGCGAGCGAGTTCGAGGTCGCCGAGCTGCGCGCGGGCGACGATTGTCTGCCTGTCGACTTGACCATCCTTGATAGAGATATTGGGCGAGACTTGCCCACAAAACAGGATGGTGTGGTCTTCGATTATGCCGACCCAGACGGCGTCGTCATGGCTTGGCCCGGCGTTGCTGCCTTTCGTTTTGTAGATGAACGCACGATCTGGTCGCGCAAATATGAAGAGGCGCCTGACAAATACTTCGCGTTTCCTCTGCTAGGCCCTGTTATGGCTTGGTTTCTTACCATGCGGCACCTGTTTGTGCTCCACGCCAGCGCGGTGCATTGGGAGGGGCGGACACTGGCATTCATGGGCGACAAACTTGCTGGAAAATCAACCACCGCGGCCGCGTTCATTCGCGCCGGCTGTTCGCTGGTGACCGACGATCTGCTCGCGATTGAACTGGCGAAAGGACAACCGGCGATTTGCTATCCCGCGTTCCCTCAGCTCAAGCTTGAAGATGTGGCATCACAAAAAATCCAAGTGGCTGGAGCGAAGCCACGCCCACTTGTGATGGAGGGATTTCCCAAACGTCTGCACGCGCTGCAGCTAATGACATCGCAAGCGGTTTCATTCGATTGCCTGGTAAGGCTTGAACGCGGGGGCGACACACCTTTGTTTCAAGGCTTGTCTCAAGCCGAGGGAACAGCCGCACTCAATCGCTTCAGCTACCTTCAGCGCTTTGAGAACGCGCCTTGGACCCCAGAAGATCACGCCCGGCATTTTGGCCATTGCGTGACTCTGGCTGAGCGAGCTCGTGTGGGACGCCTTCGGATCCCGGCTGATCTTGATACGCTCGACGATACGGTTGAGCTTATGCTCGGCGTGCTGCGCGAAACGCCTTCATGATCCAGCGGATCTATTCCTTCCTGACGTTCATGATGCGCCTGACCAAGGGACGTCTTGGCGTAGCGATGGGTTTGAATCTGTTCGCAAGCCTGACGGAAGGCATCTCGCTTTTCCTCTTAATCCCGCTCGTCCTGCTGATCGACAGCGAACGCGGGTCCACGCTCGAAGAGATCCCGGTGCTTGGCGAGGCCATTGCGCGCTTTGATCCCTCCCTCGAAGTGTTGCTGGCAGGGTTTCTGGTTCTGATCATCTTTCAAGCCGTTTTGGTGCGCACCAAAGCCGTCTATTTGACGACTGTGATCCATGAGGCGGTTGACCAGCTCAAACAGCGCTTTTTTGCAAACGCGGGTTCCGCGCGATGGGATACGCTGCAAACCACGCGTGTCTCCGATCTGCAGGCGATGATCACGATGGAAGCGGGGCGCACTCTCATGGCAGCGCAAGCGCTGACAACGCTTTTGCAATCCGGCATCTTGCTGTTGACCTACTTTGCACTGGCCGCAGTGGTCTCGTGGCCAATGGCCCTAACGGCAGCCGCGTTTGGGGTGGTCATTCTTCTGCTCCTGCTACCCCTTCGTCGGCGCGCGACGCTGTATGGCCGGGGCCTGACCAATCTGTACCGGGGTGAGAACCAAACCCTCCTGGATTTTCTCACTGGTCTGAAAGTCGCCAAGTCCTTTGTGGTCGAAGACAGTTACGCCGCGCGCTTTGCAGCGCGGCTTAAGGGTGTGCGCGACAACATGATCGGCCTCACGCGGGTCACAAGCGTCTCAACGATGGCGTACCAGATACTGAGCGCGGGCGCGGCCGTCCTGTTCATATGGGTCGCGGTTCGTGTAGCCGAGATTCAATTGGCCAAGCTTATCGTGCTCCTTCTGATATTCATCCGCCTCGCTCCGCGGTTCAGCGCTATTCAGGACGGGCTGCAAAGCCTGCTGGCCAACCTTCCCGCGTTTGAACGGTTGATCGCGCAAACCGATCATTTCGCTAGTGTCGCGGAAGACAGGACGAACGAGGCGGCTCCTCCCCCTAAATTCGAATGCGCCATCCGCTTCGAAGAGGTTTCGCTGACCTATCCCAACGCCAATCAACCCGCGCTCAACCGGGTCAGCTTTGAAATCGCCGCCGGTCGTTTCACCGCCTTGATCGGTCCTTCGGGCAGCGGCAAGAGCACGGTGGCGGACCTTTTGATGGGTTTGCTGCGCCCGGATGAGTGCGAAATCCTGATTGATGACACGGTTCTGAGCGATGACAATCGCCGCGCCTGGCGCGGT
>CALCCG010000170.1 GCA_937899785.1 uncultured Erythrobacter sp.
GATAGGTAGGCGGTGAAATCTGAATCCACTTCGAAGTTCAGTTCGGTTTCAGCGCCGTAGAGTTCTGCTTTGCCTGCGTTGCCTGTGAAGCCGAATCCGATGGCGCCCAGCGCACCTTCCGAAAAGACCCGGACCTGCATGTCCGTCCATCTGGAATAGAAGATATTGTTGTT
Source organism: uncultured Erythrobacter sp. (assembly GCA_937899785.1). Lineage (GTDB taxonomy): Bacteria > Pseudomonadota > Alphaproteobacteria > Sphingomonadales > Sphingomonadaceae > Erythrobacter. The sequence continues at coordinate 174 of CALCCG010000170.1, forward strand.
CCAAGTCAGACGCCCATCCAAAAAAGATGCGCGAGACGACAACTCGTAATTCCACAGATATTCCGGCTCAAAAGGGATCTGGAGGGTAGGGTTGTCTGGGTTTAACTGAGACCCACCTGCACGGTATGCCCTTTGCGCAACAAACGCGATGTTGAAGTCGTCCTTTGGCCGCCACCGGATACCGGCCTTGGGAAGAGCAGCGTTGTATGATCCGCTCACAGTCTCCGGTTCACCCGTTCTTTCCAGGGTTTGCAGGAAGCCGACAACAAAAGGTGGAAGGCCAGGAGGGAGCGGGGATGGTGTTACTGTGGACGATCCGATATTCGTAGATGTAAAGCTCTCATCGTCATATCGAAAACCAAAAATCAGACTCAGCGTATCTGACAAATCATACTCGCCGTCTACGAACAGAGCGTAATTATCTCTGTCTGCGTCACTGTTACCAAATTGGTTGGTAAAAATTGGAAAAGGCAGGCCCAAAAATTCGCTAAGGTTAACGGATAGGGTAGTGCTGCCTTGCGATTTGATGTTCGAGTAAAAGGCCCCGAATGACAAGTTCAAGTTCTCAGATTCGTATTTCAAACGAGCCTCTTGCGTGAAGGTCTTATTTTCATTGAAATTGTCCGAGAAGTTGTCTGGCTCAGGGCTCAAGTCTCCATCGTTTTCGCTTGCGAAATCCGCTTCCTGATATGTCGTAATTGATTGTAATGAGAGGTTGTCGTTGACCTCCCAATTCAAATTGACTGTCTGTAAGATGTTCTGGGATTCAAAGAACGAACCCCCGTTAGATGGAGCTTCACGCACCGCATCGTTAGCGTTTTGAAGCTCGCCATTGCCCTGAGCCGGTAGCGGTACAACCCCCGGACCGACGAGAGTCTCGGCATATGTAGTGGTTGTGATGATTGAGAGGTCATCTGACGGATCAAAGCGAAGCTTGAGCCGTGTATTCCAAACCTCAGTGTTGTCATTGAAGGAATTCAGCAAAGGGTTGAAGGTTAGCCCTTCTGTCTCGCGATAATCGGCCGCGATGCGAAACGCGATCTTGTCGTCAACAACGCCTCCACCAAAGGCTATTGCGCCCCATCTCTGCCCGAAATTGCCAATTTCTGCGCGAGCTTTGAGATCCCAATCGTAGGATGGATCCCTAGTGCGCAGATAGATCGCACCTGCCAGAGTGTTACGCCCAAAGTTGGTGGACTGCGGACCGCGATAAACTTCAACTTGCTCCAAATCCCAAGCGCCTGTCGGACCCAGTCCAGAAGTATCTCCATTGAGCGGCGCATCATCGACAAAGACGGTCAACAATGGCCCAGTACCAGCGCGCGCAGGACCGATGTTCTGAATACCGCGGATGGCAAAGCCTATACCATTTTGGGTTTGCCGATTTACGTTCGGAACCCTTTCTATGATGTCATACAGATCAGCCAGTGGCTCGCGTTCGATCTCCTCGCCTGTGGTGACCGAGACGCTGGCGGTCACATCTTGAATGTCCTGGATCGACTTTTGCCCAAAGACAGTGATCTTCGCTCCCGCCTGCTCTACAATGGCCATCGGGGTTATGATGAAGCTCCCATCAGCGGTGCGCTGATAGGTAAGCCCGCTGCCAATTAGCAGTCGCCTAACGGCTTGCTCTGCGGTCAGATTGCCATCCAGGCGTGGAGCGCGCTTGTTTCGGGTGAGGCTGCCAGGAGCGGTGATCGAGACGCCATAGCGGCGACCCACTTCAACCAGCGCCAGATCGAGGGGCTGCGCGTCTATGGCGATCTGTTGGCTAGAAGCGCTTTGCGCCATGGCGGGCGCAGCGTGTGATGCGATGGCGATGGAAGAGACGGCGCAAAGCACGGCTTTGGCCAGGGAAATCCGGGTGGAACCCATGGATTTGGCAAACATGAACAGGTGACCCCCTTTAAGATGTAAATGCGATTGGTTCTCAATCGCGTTCACATGGGTGACGCCTGAACACACATCAGTGTCACATCGACGGGAAAAAAATGTGAATGCGGAGTTTACGAGGCGATGGGGCCGTCTTTGAGAGGTTACCGCGCGATGATCCGCGTTTCGTCACCGTTTCTGACAACGCGCACCGGCAGCGCCTTTTCAACAGACCGCAGCATCGCGTCTAAGTCACTCGGATCATAGGTGCCCGACAATTCGAGGATTGCAACATCGTCGCTCACGCTGATCGGGCGGTCTGTGTAACGACTTAGGTCTTCAACGATCTTTCGCAGCGGCTCGCGGACATACACCAGCTGCTTGATCGCAGGCGCCGTTTCGCTCGAGGGAACGACCTTGGCCTTGTCTTTGGTGGGGAAGGCTTCGTAGATTTCGCCAAACCCGGCCACGACGTTCAAATGGATCGCCTGGTTGGCGATAAGGGTGACCGGCTGGCTGCTCGCGCTGCTGCCATCGCCACTTTCGATCGCGGAAACTTCAACCGAGCCTTCGGCCACCGCGATCGTGAGATCCTTTTCGCCTAGGCTGACGTCAAAGCGGGTGCCGGTCACGAGAACCTCGCCAATGTTGGTCCTGACCGTAAAGGGTCGCGCGCGGTTGCTGGTGACATCAAAAGAGGCGTCGCCCTGCTTTAGCCGTGCGTATCTGGCATTTGCAGTGAGTTCGATTTCAAGCATCGAATCCGAACCCAGAGTAATGCGCGTTTCGTCTGGAAGCGTAATGACCTGCGTGCTGCTCTCAAGGGTTGCAAAGGACTGCACTTGCGTGGCGGGTTCGGTCATCAAGAACTGTGGCCCGCCAAGGGCAATGAGAACAGCGACGCTGGCCGCTAAAGCCAGCGAAGCCCCGATCAGCTCTTTGGAGTAGAGCGCGAAGACGGAACTCGGCTCTGACTGGTATGGCACGTTTAATTCGTGCTCTGGGCCGGACGGCTCAGCTGTAGTGGCTTCTTTGAGGCGCTGTTCGACCATGGGAGCCAGTTGAGCGAGATAATCAGGTCGGCCCGTTGCGCTCCAGAATGTCTCAACTTCGGCCAAAGCTTCGGCATGAATGCGACTCTGCGCTAGCCAGCTGTCGAAATTGGCCCGCTCGGCGCCTGAAAGTCCGTCTTCAAGTCTGGCGCGCCATTCGTTGGCTTCTTGGCGAAGGTCGGAAGTGATGCTGTTCATTCTTCATCCTCCGCTTCGTCCGGGCCTTCCATGTGATGGTCCGTTAGAGCCTCCATTAGCGCCGATGTTGCCACAGCAACGTGACGCACGGCAGAAGACCGACTGACACCGACGCGTTTACCCGCCTGCTCGGGCGTTAGCCCTTCGAACCGACAAGCCATGAAAATCTGACGGCGACGTTCTGGCAACGCGCTAATAACCTCAGCGACAATTTCGAGCTCTTCTCTCGCACTTATGACGCGCGCCGGGTCGATTTCGTCACATTGGCTCCCCCAAAAACTGGCCTCCTCACTTTCCGCGTACCGTTCACGCACCCGCAAAGCGCGCAGTTCGGAATGGACTATGTTGTTGGCGGTGATCCAAGCGAAGGATTGCAGGTTCTTAACGTCATCGAGGTGACCTCTCCTTTGCAAGCGCTCGAAAGTCTGCTGGACGACGTCGGCTGGATCGGGAGGCCCAGCGCCGTATTTCTGGCGTATCCCCCGGACCAGGGGTTCAAAATAGCGCTGAAAAAAGGTCGTCAAATCGCTGCTATGCTCCTCGAGCGAGCTTCCGGCAGCCTCCACTAGACCAGAAGCCTTATCTCCATCGCTGTCGGAGTAATTCGTCAACGTAGCCTTCCAATGGCTGTAGGGTGCCGCAGTCCAACGGCGCGCCTGCTTCTGCAGCCCCAAGCGATACGTTTTGAAGACGCCGAGCGCAATCGATGTCCACCCGGAAACAAGAGCGCTGAACGTTTGGACCAAACGATTGTCCGCTCTCACCCACCCGATAGGATCTTTGGTCGACGCTGACAGCTTGGCTAAAGTGCATAATCCCCCTGTTAAGGCTCCGCTCGCGGCGCCGATCGGAAAATGGTAGGATGAAGACTCCCAAGATATCCTGGAGAGTGCGCTTTGCCGATCCGCTTTCTTGTTTGTGTGTTGACCGCTTTGGCTTCGCTTTGGCTTCGCTTTGGCTTCGCTTTGGCTTCGCTTTGGTCGGCGCAGGCTGCCCACGCGCAAGGCCTCCCGCCAGAATTGCAAACCGATGATCCCGAAGAAATCGAATGCTTGCTCGAACGGGCTGAAAAGCTGACGATCATCGGTGATGGTTTCGAAAGCCAGGGCGACTTCAAGCGCGCGTTCGAGACTTTCAGCCTAGCTCTGGTCATTCCCCATACGCTGCTGGGCGGCAAACATCCCGATACGTTTATGAGCTACAACGATGTTGCGCTGACCTACGCCAATATGGGGGACTTCGGTCGGGCGGAGCAGATGTTAGCGCAAGCCCTTGGGGAATCGCAGGCCATCTTTGGCGAGCGCGATCCCGGAACGCTTACGTCCCTGGCCAACTACGGCACGGTTCTTTCGATGCAGGGACGCTATCAGGAGGCGGAGGAGCTCTTGACAAAAGCCT
>CALCCG010000171.1 GCA_937899785.1 uncultured Erythrobacter sp.
AAAGCGCTTTGGTGCCTCCCAGCCACATCAGATCGGTGTAGCGATCGCGCAAGAGAAACGAGTCTTGCGAGATATCTTCGCCCGGCGCGAACAGGTCGTCGATCTTCGCAGCGATCCGCATGGCGTTTGTAGCCGATGCCTTCTTGGCGACCGCCAGCATCAGGCTGATCATCGCTTCGCCGTCAAAAGCGGGAGCCTTCACATCAAGGCGATTGGCCAGAATGGAGGCGGCCTCGCCGTATTCTCCGCGTCTGCGATGCAGATTAGCGAGATTGTAGAGGAACCCGGCGTCGAGATAGGCGCCTTCGGGCACGTCCATTTCAGCTTCTGCAGGGGTGGACCCGTTTACCAATGCCAGACGAGCCAACGCCAGCGGCCTGTCGGCAGGATCAAGCTGTGTCATGTGGCGCGCGGCGGCCTCGGCCTTGCCTTGCCACAACAGCGCGTCCATGCGCGCGGCGTGATCCTCTGGCGTGAAGCGGCGCGCGTAGAGGCTCTCAATCGTCAGTTCGACATTGTCCGCCATATCGCCGCCGCGCCACGCGGCGCGCGCGGTCTCGAATGCCTCGATCCGGCTTTCTGCTGCCAGCGCCATCGCGTAGCGCGCGAGGGCCGGATTGGAGAGTGGTGGATTTGCATCAAAGAAGCGCAGCACATCCGCGCGCGATGGCGCCTCGACCGCCAGCGTGCTCTCTGCGCGCAGGCGGATGATCTCCATGCGAGGGAAGGTGGGATAGGCCAGCGCAAAGCCTGAATAATCATAAAAGCCCAGCTGGGTGTTCTTTTGCAAAAGCTCCCATTTCGAGATCGCCGCCTGCATCTCGCTGGGCACTTGCGCCACCATCGTGGAGCCATCGGGCGGTTCATTTCCGCCGCCAATCTGCGCAGAGGCGGACCCCGCAAGCGCTAGAGTTGAAAGAACGGCGGCGGAAACGGCTTTGAAACGCAAAGTGCTAGTCATGCTGGACATTGTGCCGAAAGGCTCCTTATCAGGCGCTGAACGCACCTTCTCGAGTGGTGCTGGCGGACAAATTCGCACCACTCAACCAAGATATTTGAAAGATACGAGGATAACGCAATGTTCAGCGGTTCCATTCCCGCTCTGGTGACTCCTTTTCGCGGCGGGGCGTTTGACGAGCCCGCGTTCCGAAAACTGGTCGAGTGGCAGATCGAGAACGGCAGCGCGGCGCTGGTGCCTTGCGGGACGACAGGCGAGGCCTCTACCCTGTCCAACGCCGAGCATCACCGCGTGATCGAGGTCTGCATCGAACAAGCGGCGGGCCGCGTGCCAGTGATCGCAGGGTGTGGGTCGAACGACACGATGAACGCCGCGCTTCACATGAACTTTGCCAAGAAAGCGGGGGCAACGGCCGCCCTTTGCGTTGCGCCGTATTACAACCGGCCAAGCCAAGCGGGCCTGATGGCGCATTTTAGCTATCTCGCTGAAAATTGTGAGCTTCCAATCGTGCTCTACAACGTGCCCAGCCGCACGGTTACCGATATCGAAGACGAAACGGTGGTAGCCTTGGTCAAAGAGCACCCCGACAAGATTATCGCCATCAAGGACGCGAGTGGCGATCTGTCGCGGGTTGCGGATCACCGCATGGGGATTGGCCGGGATTTCTGCCAGCTTTCGGGGAACGACGAGCTGTGGTTGCCGCATTCGGCGGCGGGCGGGCGCGGCGCGATTTCGGTCACCGCCAATGTCGCGCCAGCGCGTTGCGCGGAATTCCAAGCCGCGATTGCCGCTAACGAGTTGCAAAAGGCACGCGAATTGAACGACAAGCTTTTCCCGCTGCATTACGCGATGTTCTCTGACGCTTCGCCCGCGCCCGCGAAATACGCGCTTAGCCGGGTGCTGGACTATATCGAGCCGTCGGTTCGCTTGCCGATTGTCGAAGCGAGCGAGGCCTCACGGCGCGCGGTGGACGAAGCGTTGGAGCACGCTGGCCTGGTCTAACGGGCCCGGTTTTGTCGGCTCAATCGACCGGGTTATAGGTCTCGACCCAGCGCACCGCGTTCTCCAGCATTTTTTGCCGCGTGTCCGACAGCGAGAGCCAGTGGTCTTCGCCTTTGAGCGTGACGAGTTCATAGACCTTGTCGTTGTCTTTCAGCTTGTCGGCCATGCGGCTGGAATGGCTGTAGGGCACAACGGTGTCATCCACCCCGTGGATGAGCATGATGGGCGCATCGGCGCGCTCGGCGTTCCTCCATGGGGAAACATCGTCCCACAAATCGCTGCTTCCCAGCTGTTCTTCCAGGGCGATGCGTGCGGTGCGATCGCGCCCGGTGGCTTCGTAGTCTTCGCGGTACATGGTTCGAATATCGCTCACCGGCGCGACGGCAACGGCGCATTTGTACAGGTCCTGCTGGATCGTGACGCCCGCCAGCGCGGCGTATCCACCATAGGACGCGCCAACGATGCACGCGCGGTCGGGATCGACAATCCCGGCTTCAGCCAACGCCATACGCCCGTCTGACTTATCAGTCTGCATCTTCCGGCCCCACTCACCATAGCCCGCGCGGCGAAATTCAACCGTTCGGTTCGTACTGCCACGGAAATTAGGTTGAAAGACAGCGTAACCGCGCGAGGCAAAGGCCTGCGCCCACCAGTCGAAAACGGGGTAGTTCGCGGCACCCGGACCGCCATGCGGAAGCATCACTACAGGCAGGTTCTTGGCCTCGACACCCGGCGGCAAAGTCAGGATTCCATCCATCTCCATGCCGTCGCTCGCGGTGTATTCGAAGGTGGAAATCGGCCCGACCTCGTTTGGGCCAATGCCAAGGCGTTCATAGGCGATGGCGTTGGCGCGGTTGGTTCCAAGGTCGACCGCGTAATAGGTTCCCGAATCCTTATTGCCGCTGGTGCGGATCAGGACGTCGCTGAAATTGGGGGTCCACCCGGCGATCGAGGACTCGTAAGCGGCAAAGGCCTTGCGCACACGCTCAGCCTTTTGTTGCAGCGCCTTGTCGGTAAAGACATGGCGTTCCTCATCGCCTTCGCCCACCGTGTAGCCCATGAGTTGGCCGGTTGAGGCGTTGAAAAACAGGTTCTCAAATTCGACGTCCGGCAGGAACTCGGTTGGCTCGCCGCCTTCCTGACCGATCTCCATCCATCGGCTGCCGGTGTCCGATCGTTCGGCGATGATCGCGGTGGTGCCGTCAAAGCCCAGACCCACAAGGCTTACGCCGGCGCGCTCTTGCGTCCCATCAAGGATTGGCTCACCCTCGGCGTTACGGACAGTCCAGCGGCCCGTGTCATAGCTGATGCGCATCGAATAGGCGACCTCACCCTCGGCGTCGATCAACCAGTCTGATCCATGGTTGGGGGCCGCCGCGTTTGCCAGCTTCTTGATCTTGAAATTCTCAAGATTGACCCGGAAAAGGTGCGGCCGAAAGTGGCCAAGCGACACTCTCGAGCGCGTGCGGTCGTACTCGACCCCGCCAAAGAACCCGTAATGGGTGCCGTCGATCTCGCGAACCCCGTAACTGCCCCTGATCAGGGCGGGGTGCTTGGTGGAATTGCCAAAAACAAGGCCGCCCTCATCTTCCGGGTCGAGCGAGATGACGCGCGCTGTAAACATCTC
>CALCCG010000172.1 GCA_937899785.1 uncultured Erythrobacter sp.
TCGCGTATCGCAGAAGGCATGGCCTGGGAGGTGCATCCGCGCTTCTCTCCCGATGGAAAGCGGATCGCCTTCACCTCGGACCGTGGGGGAGGCAACAACATCTGGCTGATGAACGCTGATGGCTCTGACAAGCGCCAGCTGACCAAGGAAAGCTTTCGTCTTCTGAACCAGCCGACCTGGTCACCCGATGGGCGCTTTATCGCCGCTAAGAAGCACTTCACCACTCAGCGTTCGCTCGGCACGGGCGAGATTTGGATGTACCACGTATCGGGCGGCGGCGGCGTTCAGGTGGTTGAGCGGCGCAGCACCGAGTTGCAGAAGGAGCTGGGCGAACCGATCTTCGCGCCCGACGGCAAAGCGATTTATTACCCCCGCAACACGACGGGCGGGAACACTTTCATCTACGCGCAGGATTCCAACGCGGGCATCTTTGCGATTGAAAAACACGACCTTGAAAAGGGCGAAGTGACCACGGTCGTTGACGGCTATGGCGGCGCGGTGCGGCCGGCGCCTTCGCCCGATGGCAAGGAAATCGCCTTCGTGCGGCGCGACAAGGACCAGAGCCAGCTGTGGGTCAAGGATCTTGCGAGCGGCGCGGAACGGATGATCTATGGCCAGCTGGATTTGGACGTGCAGGAGACCTGGGCGGTCACTGGCGTTTATCCCAATATGGACTGGACGCCTGACAGCGCTTCCATCGTGTTCTGGGCGGGCGGTAAGCTCAACCGGGTGGACCGCGATGGGGCAAATCACGCGGTGATCCCCTTCAGCGTAGAGGACACGCGCGGCATCGCCGACGCGCCGCATCCGGTGATCGAGGTCTCGCCGGATCGTTTTGCCACCAAGATGGCGAAATTCGGCACCCTCTCGCCCGATGGTAGCCGCGTCGTATTTGAGGCGTTGGGCAAGTTGCACACCAAATCGGCGCGCGGGAAAGACGCACCGCGCCCGATGACGGGGGACACCTCCGACGCGGTCGAAGCCTATCCCGCTTTCAGCCGCGACGGCTCCAGAATCGCCTTTGTGCGCTGGACCGACGATGGCCTCGGCGAGATCGTGGTGGCCGACGCCAATGGCGCGAACGCCAGCGTGCTTTCAAAGGCGCCCGGCCATTACGCCAACCTTGCCTGGTCGCCTGATGGCCGAATGATCGCTTATGAAAAGCGAACCGGCGGCTATCTGACCGCGCCTGAGCAATCGGAAAACCCCGGCCTTTATATCCAGACGCTAAGCGGCGGCGATCCGGTGATGGTCAGCCGTTCGGGATCGACCCCGCAATTTGGCGCGTCCAACTCGCGCCTCTTCATGATCGGACGATCGGGCGAAAAGCTCGCGCTGATGTCGTCCGACCTCGAAGGCGACAAGGTGCAAACCCACGCCACCGGCAGCCTCGTCAACGATTTCCGCATCGCGCCCGATGGCAAGACCATCGCCTTCCGCGAGAACTACGAAGTGTTTGCCATGCCCGTGATCCCGGGCGGCAAGCCGGTCGATGTTAGCGAGACTAAAGGGCCGGTGCCCATCACCAAAGTCTCCAAGGGCGGCGCGGACTTCATGGGCTGGGCGCGCGGCGGCGAGACCCTGTTCTGGTCGATCGGACCGAGCCTTAAGCAAGCGCAGGTG
>CALCCG010000173.1 GCA_937899785.1 uncultured Erythrobacter sp.
GCGCGGCCGATTGTGCCGCTGGCGCCTGCTATCACCACACTGAGCTGCTTCTTCATCGTACGCGCTTTGGGAACCCTCTCACGGCGCAAGCCTAGGGCTTATGGTTCGGTTGGCAACCAAAACCACCTTGCAGGGGCTCCACGCGGCACGGCTCCTTCCCTTGATCAGACGCATGCGGACGCCCAGTCGCGGTTCACGCTTCCCGATCAGGCCAACGTGACAGGCCAATTTTTCGCATTATACGAAGAAGTCACAACATCGCGCAACGCTAATCCACCCGAACGTTGGAACGAGAAACGCTTGGTTCAAAAGACAAAATTGCCTCGCGATACGCTGCTTGCGCTTTGCGCCGGCGGTTTGGATGTGAGCGGCGCGCAAACCTTATCGGAACTCTCATCAGACGATTGGGTGTGGATCGAGCATCGCGCGACCGCCTATCGCCTTCTCCCGCTGCTCAGCGCATCCTTTGCCAAAAACCCTGATTGGCCTGTCCCGGAAGCTTTGCGCCAGAGCAGTCGAGAGGCGCATCGCAATTGGGCCTTTCGGTCACTCGTAATACAACGGGCTCTAGTGGAGATTGGCGAGCTCTTCGATACGCGCGATATCGCCTATTCTGCCCTTAAAGGAGCCTCGCTTTCGCTCGAGTTCTACGCGGAGCCGGCGCTTCGTCCAATGCGTGATCTCGACATTATCGTGGCGCCTGATCAGGCTGAGCGCGCCTATGAACACCTTTTGGAATCGGGCTACACGAAAGTGCCGGGGAAAGGTGAGTATGGCATCGATTACGCGCACCACCTGCCGCCGCTGATCAACGCGGATGGTGTGTTTCTTGAACTGCACCACCGTATCGCGCCGCGCGATTGGAGCGGGTCTCTCCCTTTGGGCGAACGCCTGCTTGTCAACGCGCGTCCAGTCGAGTTTCAGGGTCATACGATCCGAATGGCGCATCCAACCGATACCCTCCTGCATCTGGTGGTGCATGCGGCGTTTCAGCACCTGTTCGATAACGGTCCAAACCTGCTGAGCGATATCGCTGCGCTTGAAGACAGCCGCCTGGTGGACTGGACCTCAATCGAGGCCTTCGCGCGCGAGCACGGCCTGCTGGCGAGCCTTAAACTGAGTCGGGCACTGGTCTCGCGCTATCGCGGCAATTCCATGCCCAGCGCGCAGGAGATGGACGCGCCGCTTGAGATGCTCGATCAAGCGGCAAACCTGATGACCCAGGACCCCACACAACACTGGCAACGCTTTCTCCTCCGCAAACGTCGCAGCGTTCCTCAGCGCCTCCTTGAGGGGGTCGCGCGCGCCGTGAAGCCGACGAACAAAGACCTGGCTGAGATTGCTCAACGGGACATCTCCGGAGTGGCGGCGCTGCGCTTTTACCCAATCTGGCTGTTCAAGCGCGCAAGTGTCTACCTCGGTGCCGAATTCAAATCGGAGCTCAACCAAGCAGCGGCAAGCGACGCTGAGCTGGAGCGCTGGCTCGAGCGACCGTCTCCCACTCGGCCAGGACCGTAATCAGCCGTTATCTATGGCGCCCGACGAACTGTGTCGACAACGCGGAAGCCGATATGATCAGTGCCCAGGTCGCGCTCTTGAAACTGGCGCGCAGACGGGCGGTATCGGGCGCAATAATTGGCCGCGCACAAGAACGAGCCCCCCTTGATGATGTAGCGGGCCTGAGCAGAGACAGGCTGGCCGGGGCGCGCGGCGCTGGTGGTCCATTCCCAAACATTCCCGATCATGTCGTAAAGTCCAAAAGCGTTCGCCTCGAAACAGCCAACCGGCGCGCGCGACGTAAAGCCATCCTCGCCCAGATCGCGCGCGGGGAAAACCCCCTGATAGTAATTCGCCCGAGCCTCACCTAAATCGGAAACGGGAACCGGCATGGACGCCTCGCCGGCGCGCGCGGCGAACTCCCACTGGTCTTCGTTAGGCAGGGTCCGACCCGCCCATTGGGCGTAGGCCAGCGCGTCGTTATAGGTGACCTGGACAACGGGATCATTTTCCCGCCCTTGAATATCGCTGCCAGGTCCTGATGGGTTGCGCCATTGCGCCCCTGGCACCCACGCCCACCAACTAGGATTGTCGGTGGTCGGTACCCGAAAAACTGCGGATCCGGGCTCGAGCATCTCAGGCGGCGCGCCGGGAATTTCGGGCGGATTGCGTTCGGCTTCGGTCTTGTATCCAGTCGCCTCAATAAATTGCGCGAACTGGGCGTTGGTAACCTCAGTTGCGGAAATCCAGAATCCCTCCACCTCGACATCGCGCGGCGGACCTTCCTCGGGGTACTTTGGATCCACGCCGAGCGTCATGCGTCCGCCTTCGATCCAGACCATCTCGAGCTCTGCTTCACCAAGGCATTTGGCCGTCACGTCGGAGCCCTGCGCGTCTCCCCCGGCCTTATCGCCAGCTTGGTCGCCGGTGCACCCGACGAGCCAGGCCAGACACGCCATTATCGCAAGCGTCTGAAGACCCTGCCAGCGTTTCATTGAAGGCACCCCGCACGCTCAAGCACATCAGTGACCATGGCTTTTATTGTCCTGACTGTTTGTTCGGGTGTGAATTCCTCATCCTGGCGCAGCAAGCGCCATGTGTCGAAGCTGGTCGCAACCATGATCGATCGCCCAACATCCGTTTCAGTGTGCAAACCGGGCGGCAGAACGCGATCGAGCATGCGTTTTTCGCGAGCATGCAACTCATGCGACTTTGCGGCGACAAATGGGGAGCGGTAGCGAGCAAGAACGCTGGAAAGCCGAAACACAACCACGGCTTCGTTCACCGCGCAGCGTCGGTCGATCAGCTCAAAAAGCTGACCGCGCCACACCGAGGCTTCGTAGGGCGCGGCAAGTATCGGCTGGTAAACCTTGACCAAGAGATCATCGATTTCACGAAGGATGGACTCCTTATCTTGAAAGTGGCGAAAGACCGATCGCAGCCCAACGCCCGCCTTTGCCGCGACAGCGGCCGCGCTCGGATCGGGATCGCCTGCGGCCACAAGGTCAACCGTCGCTTCGATGATCTTGCGACGACTGGCGAGACTGCGTTCACGGCGGCCATCAGGCAGGGGCGGCTGCGTTGCCATCGCCGACTTGATTGCAGTCGCCGCGCTCTTTGTGATTTTCGTCATCGGTTTCAAGCCAGATGCTGGCGTTTGCCCAGCCTCCCTATCTATCTTGGGTTATGCCAACTGGTCAGCACGCCTGCGGATCTCAGCCGCTACTAGCCATAACCTGTCCTGACCCCAGACGCACAGATCCTGTTCGCCACTCCCACCGCGCAAACGATAGCTTGGCACACCCCAGAGGCCGAGGCCTGCCTTCATCTCTTCCTGATTCCGGGCGGTTGGTTCCTGCCAATCGGTGTTACCAAGGTGTCTTTGGGCCTCATCCCAGTCGAGCCCGGCTTGTTCGACCGCCATGCGCAGGCCCCTTCTGCGGTGCAGCCCGACCCCTTCGGCAAAGGCGAGGCGAAGCGCGGCGGAAAGAAGGTCCGTCTCACGACCATGCTCCCGGGCGTAGGCGAAAAGGGAGTAGATGTTGCGGGTCGGTTCCCCCACCGGGAAGACCAGTGGCGCAAAATCGACGCCCAGATGCTCGGCTTCGCGCTTAGTGTCGAACACAATGTACGCACCCTTCTTGCGCGGCACAGGCAGCCCGCGCATCAGCATCGGCAAGACGGGCTTGTGGTTGAACCGGATGTTGCACTCTTTCGCCATTGCTACGGTTAGATCGTAGATAATCGAGGTGTATGGCGAGTTGAGCGAGGGGTAAAAGTCCAGCGTCAGGCCGGAGGCATCGACACCGCTGACATCTATACCGGGTCGTGGACAGATGAAGGGCAGTGAGGGATCCTTGCAGGCGCCGACATCGCGCAGCCATTGTTCAAGATAGAAGAGGCGATCGACGCCCCAGAACCATTCACCGCCGTAGTGGAACATGGCGCCTGAATAGTGGCCCAGCTCTTCGAGCCGCGCGCTTCCGGCATCGAGCGTCGGCCTGTCAGTGGGCTTATCGTTCTTCTGGGCAAGCTGGGACGGCGGGACTAGGCCATAGAACGGTGCGATCATCTCCGCGTCGCGCTTTGCCCATACGTCGAGCTGTTGAAGTTCGGGCTGAAAGGGACCACCGGTTCCACGGATCTGGTGCACCACCAGTTCGATATCATAGCGCTCTTTGAGGGTTTCGAGCACTTGCGCTGCGAGATGCGAATAAGGATCATCATACTGGTGAAAATATTCCACGGTGCGCGCGGCACCAGACTTAATGCGCCGCGCCTCGACTCTCGCTCTCTTCTTGGCCCGAACCTTTGGGTCGGTGATCCTGCCCATCACCAGCCTCAGGATGTACCGTAAGACAGCGGGAGGATCGACTATCCCACCGTTCGGATTGTTGTCGGGCTCAGGCTTGAGCGTCATGGATTGCCCCTCGGATCTCACAGAACACGCGGTCGTCCCGGACTAGAGACGGTACTCGCCCGCCGCCAAGCGCGACTGGTGGGCCGCCTCCATGCGCACATATTCGGGCGCACTCGGTTCTAGAAACCAGATTGGATCATCAATCTGACCTAGGTCGAACCCTTCCTTTACCAGTTCCACCTTGCGGAACTTGAAGGTTCCCGTCGTTTCAGCCTCGGATTGGATACGGACAAATAGCGGAACTGCGTAAGATGGCAGGCTTTCGCGACAGTGCTCGGCAAATTTCGACATGTCGAAATCGCTCATTACCGTCATCGCGATCATGCCAGCGCGGCCATCTGCGCCTGGCACTTCGACACCATAGGCGTTTGCGAGTTCGACGCCCGGATACTTCGAGACGACATCCGAAACCTCATTGGTCGCGACATTTTCACCCTTCCAGCGAAACGTGTCGCCAATCCGGTCGACAAAATAGACATATCCATCAGCGTCGCGGCGCACGAGATCCCCGGTCCGGAACCACTTATCGCCCTTCTCAAAGACGTCGGTGAGGATCTTTTTTTCGGTTGCTCTCTTGTCATGATAGCCTTGGAAGGCGTCGCGCCCGCTCGTCCCAATTCGGCCAATGGCTTCGCCCGGTTCATCGGCCTCTGCCTTTTGGCAAAACCCGTCGGCGCCGCGAATAGGTTCCTCCTCAACCACGTCAAACTTAACAATCTTGACGCCGATCCGGTTCTCCATCCAACCCGGCAAACGGCCAATGGCCCCAACAGTGCCGTCAAGATTCATGAATTGAACGTTGCCTTCGGTTGAACCGTAGAACTCGCGCATTTCGCCAATCCCAAAGCGCTCAACCAATGGTCCCCAAACCTCACCTCGAAGGCCGTTGCCGAAGCCCACTTCTAGCCTATGCGCGCGCTGTTTGGCGTGATCGGGCGCGTTCAGGAGATAGCGGCACAGCTCACCGATATAGACAAACTTGTTGGCATCGTAGTCAGCAACATCGTCCCAGAAGCCTGTCACCGATAACTTGCGGCGCAGGATAATCGTCGCGCCATGGGTTAGCGGGCCTGCGGTGCCCATGCAGCCGCCTGTCATATGGTAGAGCGGAAGTGTGTTGTAGACTCGATCGCCCGCCTCCACCTCTGCCAGGATGTTCGCAAACCGCGCCGTTCCGCGGAGACGCATATGCGAAATCTTCGCTGCTTTGGGCAGGCCCGTTGTCCCTGAGGTGTAGATGAAGAGCACGTTGTCAGCGTTTGTGATGTGCGCGCGAATGCTCTTATCGGGGCGCGTCGTGGGCTGAACGGCAAGCGCGCCAGCGAGGTCTTCACCGGCCTCGCCGTCCATGTCCCAGACCTTGAGATCGTTCGAAATCGACGGCGCGACGGCCATCGCGCGAGAGGCTTGCACTCCGCTCGCGATTATCGCTTTGCTGTCAACGATCGCGATGCAGTGCGCGAGGCCTTCACCTTCCAGATTCGTGTTGATGAGCGCGGCCACAACGCCGACCTTTGAGAGGCCGTACCAAATGGCAGGATAGTCGGGAGAGTTCTCAAGGATCAGAGCCACCGCATCTCCGGGCTGGAACCCTTGCGCGAGCGCCCAGTGGGCAATTGAATTCGCCCGCTCGTCGAACTCGCGATAGGTTGTTGTCGCGCCTTCGAAGACGAAGGCGAGCCTATCCTCGGTCGCGTCGACTGCGCTCTCGATCTCGTCAGCGATGGTGATTGGCGAATCGGGCTGAAGATCCTTGAGCTTATTCAAGATGCCGACCACGCCTTTCGCGTAAGACAGTTCACGCCCGACTTTGCGCAGAGTATGCAGCAATTCTCGTCTCCCATAAGACCTTACGGTCGTGTACGACCCTAAGAGCTTCGCGTTTGGCGCGAAAACTTATGACACTCAAGGTGCCAGCAATTGCGTGCTCTGGCAACCGGTCAAGAAGCTCTGAATCGGCGAAGGATAACGCAAGGCGGCATGGCAGCTGATCTACACACTCTGGGGACCTGGGACGTCTATGGAAGCCGGATCTCGTACTACACGGGCAAGCTTGAGGCGTATTTGCGCCTGTATGGCATCAACTACCGCATTCTGCCCGTGGGTGGGAATGTCGGTCGGCTAAAGAAGAACGCAGGCGCTTCGCAAATGCCGGTTGTCCAAATGTCGGACGGGCGTTGGATGAGCGACACGACGCCCATGCTCGCTTGGCTCGATAGTCAGCGCGGAGACGGCCCTTCAATCTACCCGCAAGACCCCGCGCTCGCTTTCATCGGTCTGCTGATTGAGGATTACGCCGATGAATGGCTCTGGCGCTCGGCAATGCACTATCGCTGGACTTACCAGCTTGACCGACAATACGCTCTTGAAATCCTGTATAAAGAACAGGTGCGGCACGCGCTCAACATTCCTAAGTTCTTGGGCAAGAGGTTTTTGAAGCGGCGGCAGCTCGGCGGATTTGTGAGGAATGACGGCGTTGATGACGTCTCGCGCCCGCAAGCCGATGCAACGTATATCAACGCGCTGAAATGCATGGAGGCGATCCTTGCAAAGCGGCCTTTCCTATTGGGAGAGCGGCCAACCATCGCCGATTTCGGCATGATGGCGCCGATGTTTCGGCATTATGGCCAGGACCCAACCCCATCCGAGATAATGCGCAAGACCGCTCCAAACGTGTTCGAGTGGGTTGCGCGGATGTGGAACCTGGACCTGTCCGTTCTGCGCGGCGCGCTGATCGCGGCGCCCGACGATTTGCTGGAAGTCTTTCTAACCGAAATCAGCGAGACGCATCTCAGCCAGCTTCGCCAGAACGCGCAAGCGCACTCCACCGGCGCGGAACGCTACAGTCAGGTCATTCAGGGTGTACACTACGCGAGCGTCCCGACCTCGCGCTATCGGGTGTGGTGCCTGGAGAACTTGCGAAGCGCTTGGACGGCCCTTCCAGACAGCGCTCAATCCGTGTTGCGCGCAAAGCTCACATCAGACGAAGCCAGCGCATTATGGGATGAGTTTGCGTTCAAGCCCTCAGACTACGACACTGAGCGCGAGGCTCCCTTCAACCGCGCCATAAACGTCTTCCCCGGAGGCGTTCCCAAGGCCGGCTGAGCCGACGCCTCTTGCATGTCGTTGTTTGGCCCGTCAGACCGACGCTCGTAACCATTTCGCACCCAATTATTGACACGACCTGCGCCAACAATACGGTGCGCGCCAAAGGCCCTTAGGGAGAGTGCCAGATGAACGTTGAATTTTCGCCGGAGCTTGAAGCCTTCCGCGCCGAGGTGGCCGAATTTTTTGCCACCGCGCCGACCCCGGCCATTCGTGAAGCGGGGCGCAAGACCACCAGCGTCTTTGCCCCGTTCAAGGAGTGCATGGAATGGCACAATATCCTCTACCAAAAGGGCTGGGCCGCCCCGCATTGGCCGGTTGAGCACGGCGGCACGGGCTGGAGCACCGAGCAGCGCTTCATCTTTGCCGAAGAGTACCGCAAGGCTGATCTCCCTCCGCTCCTCCCACAGAGCCTGGGCATGGTCGGACCGCTGCTGATCGATATCGGCACCGAGGAGCAAAAGGCAAAATATCTGCCCGGCATCCTGAAGGGCGAGGATTTCTGGGCGCAAGGCTATTCGGAACCCAATTCGGGATCGGACCTCGCCTCGCTCCAATGCCGCGCTGTTGCCGATGGTGATGATTACATCATCAACGGTTCCAAAATCTGGACCACTTACGCCCATCACGCCAACCGAATGTTCATGCTGGTGCGCACCAATTCAGAAGGCAAAAAGCAGCAGGGGATCACCTTCCTCCTGCTTGATCGGATGGACTATCCCGGCATGGAAGTGCGTCCGATCTACGGTCTCGATGGGTCGCCCGAGCAGTGCGAGGTGTTTTTTGAAGATGTGCGCGTCCCGCAATCGGGCCGCGTGGGCGAGGAGAACGATGGCTGGACGGTCGCTAAGCATCTCCTAAAGCACGAACGGGGCGGCTCGGCGGCAAGTCCAACCCTCACTCGCTATGTTGAACGCGCCCGCGCGGCGGCGAGCGAAACGCCCTCGCCCTTTGGCGGCGTTCTGGCCGATGATCCGGTGTTCCAATGCGATATGGGCGAGCTGGAGGCGGATATCGCCTCGCTCAGCCACCTCGAAAAGCTCGCGATCAGCGGTCATCCGATTGCCAAGGACCCGGCCTTCCCTTCGCTCAACAAGACAATCAACTCCGAGCTCACCCAGCGTGCCTCTGTCCTCATGACCAAGGTCTCTGGCGTCTCGGGCCTTGCGCGACAATTGGAAGCCTTGCGTGTGGGGTCCAATGTCGAGCCGCAAGGCAGCGAGTTCGATCTCATTTCGATGCCGCTCTATCTGAATAGCCGCGCAACAACGATCTACGCCGGCTCTAACGAGGTCCAACGCGACCTCATCGCGCGCAGCCTCGCGGCGAGTTGAGGGAGCGGGACCAGTGGATTTTGCCTTCACGCAGGAACAGGACATGCTGCGCGACAGCGTCGCACGCTATCTGGAAAAGAACTACGATTTCGACACGCGACAGGAGCTGGTGAAGTCCGACGCGCCGTGGTCCCGCGAGGTATGGGAGCAGTTTACCGAACTCGGTCTGCTCGCCCTGCCGTTCAGCGAAGACAAGGGCGGGCTCGGTGGAACGATCAGCGACTGCGTCACATTTGCTCAAGGATTCGGCAAGCATTTGGTGGTCGAACCCTTTGCCCATGCGATCATGCTCGCCGGTGCCGCGCTTGACGCCAGCGATGACCCGCTAGCCGACCAATGGATCGAGAAACTGGCGTCCGGTGAGGCCATTGCCGCGTTCGCCTATGAGGAAGGCAACGGCACAGCGACGCCTGAACAGATCGCGATGGTGGCTGAGGGGTCAACCGATGACATCACCCTGACAGGCGAGAAGACTTTCGTGATCGCCGGTGATGCCGCCGATGCGCTTGTGGTCGTTGCACGCACGTCATTGTCCGGAGTTCTTGGTTTTTACCTTGTTGAAGCGGGCGCCAATGGCCTCACGACGAAAGGCTATACAACCATCGACGGGCGCGCGGCGGCGACCATTCGTTTCGACCAAGTGGCAGCCACTCCACTGCTCGAACATGCGGACGAAGCGCTCGAACGCATCCTTGCCAACGCCATCATCGTCCTCGCCGCAGAAGCGGTGGGCGCGATGGAGGCCTTGCTGACCGCGTCTAAGGAATACGCGATGACTCGCAAGCAATTCGGTCAGCCGATCGCGATGTTCCAGTCAATCGCACACCGTCTGGCGGATATGAAAATAGCTTACACCAAAGCGCTTTCGACGCTCATTTACACCACGGCGCTTGCCAATTCGGGCGCCGCAACACCGCGCGACATTGCCGTCCTCAAAGCGCAAGTTGGAAAACTGGGCAAAGAGGTGGGCGAATCCGCAATCCAGATCCATGGCGGCCTTGGCCTGACCGATGAGCTCAATGTGGGTCACTTCCACAAGCGCCTTTTGGCCTTTGACGCGCAGCTTGGCGATCACACATACCACACGCGCATGATCGGGCGCGCGTGATAGCGGGAGTGGTCTGGCGACAGCGCCCCTTGCGCAAAACGCCGGCTTTGCCCATGTGCCAAGCGCACGACTGATCAAGGCGAAGGATACCGAACGCATGGCGCTTGAGCTGCCACAACTCACCGTTACGGGTCTCCCGCACGAGATGGGCCGCCAATACGGCGCGCACTTTCGCGACATGATCCACCCCTTCGTCGAGAACCGGATAGCGGCGGTAGAGGCCTATCTGCGCGACACGGGACACGAAGGCACTGATCGTTTGTTCGAAGCGGGCGCTGCTTGCCTTAAGCAAGTGCAGGCCTTCGATCCTGAAGGACATGCGGAGCATCTGGGTATTGCGCAAGGCGCGGGCGTTGATCCCGTGCGGCTTTTCACGATCGCGAACATGACCGATGTGCGCGATATAATCGCCTATCCGGGCGATCCGGTTGTGGTCGAAGACGAAGGATGCACTGTCGCGCTCCTTCCCCCTTCGATGAGCGACAATGGGCGCGCGATCCAGGGTCAGACTTGGGATCTCAATGGTCCCGATGTCGACTATGTTATCGCGCTGCACAGGCTGCCGGATGATGGGCCTGAGACCTGGACGGTGACCTGTTCGGGCTGCCAGACCCTGATGGGGATGAACCAGCACGGCGTCGCTGTCGGCACCACCAATCTCAAGACTTTCGGCGCTAAAGTCGGTGTGCCCTATCTCTCGCTTTTGCACCTCGCCCTAAAGCAAGAAAACCGGGATTCAGCGAGCGAGATCATTAAGCGGACGCCGGTGGCGGGCGCCCATTCCTATTGGGTTGGTGACGAAAACGGCGCGATCGAGTGGGAAAAGACCCCGGGCAGCGCGGATTCACGGTCTACGCAAGATGGCCCCCTGGCACGCTCGAACCACTGCCTGTTTGAAGAAAATGTCCGCCTCGAAACCGACCTGTCACCAAGCACTCATCAGCGGTTTGACCGCATGAGCGGCTTGCTTGCCCAGTCCGATACGCATTGCGTCAAGAGCTTGCAGACGCTGTTTGCCGATCGGTCTGACGGTCGCCTTAGCATCAACCGTTTCGCCGAGGATAACTCCGGCGCGACAACGAACGCGGTGGTTGCCTGCAATCCGGCGGATCTTGAATTCTACGCGTGCCGCGGCCCTGCCAATAAGGGGAAATGGACCCGCCTGGAGTTTGAGCGGCAGACGGCCCACGCATAGGCGGTTGCCAAAGCTCAGGCTTGATCACGCTTCTGCCAGAGTGCCCGGCGCTCCATAAGCCAGCGCCATGCGTTGACGGGTGCGAAGCTCACCGCCTCGCGCGCTTACACGATCAAGCGTTTTGTACTCGGTCGTCCATTGATCCGGAGTCACATCGCAGATCACATAGCCACGCTGCGAATTGTGCCACTTCAAGCACTCGTTTTCGGCTTGAATCTCTTTGGTGCGCGCTCGCTGGTCCTCTCCATCGCCGCCCGACGTGATTGAGGTGGAGACGAATTCCGTTGCGAGCGGCGCGTTGCCAGGACGCTGTCCATCAAGATGCAGTTCGCCCGCATAGTTTTGGTGTTCATCGCCGGTCAGAACAACAACGCTGCCCAGCCCAAGCTCCTCAATCTGGCCCAACACTCGGCCACGGGGGGTAAGGTAGCCTGCCCAGCTATCCAGATTCTCGGTCTTCTCAGGCCCGGGCGCGCGATCAAGGTCCATCATCATCACCTGCTGGGCGAGGACTTGCCAGCGGCTTTGCGAGGAACCCAGTTTGTCATAGAGCCAGCTCTCCTGCTCCTGTCCGAGCATCTGGGCGGCTTGATCGCCAACCTCATCGCATCCAACGCCCCAGCGATCGCCGCAAGGCTGGTTGGAACGGTATTGGCGCGTATCAAGAAGATTGAAGTCCAGCAGGTTGCCCCAACGGGCTTGGCGATAGAGCTGCATGGTGTTGCCCACCGGTAGCGAGGATGCGCGCAAGGGCATGTTTTCATAATACGCCTGCATCGCCATTTGCTGGCGAAGTCGGAAGTAAGCCTGCGGTGTCTCGTCTTGGTCGATATCCGCAGCCCAATTGTTGTCGATCTCATGATCGTCCCATGTCACGAACCAAGGGGCGATGGCGTGCGCGGCTTGAAGATCGGGGTCCATTTTGTACTGGGCGTAGCGGCGGCGATAATCCTCCAGCGTATAGATCTCCTGGCCGAAATGCTGGCGGACCGTCTCCATCGGACCATCCCAATAATTGCGGAAACGGTTGCCACGGTACTCATAAATATAGTCGCCCGAAAAGTAGACGAAGTCGGGCTCTTCGGCGGCGAGATAGCGGTGGGCTGTGTAATACCCCTCTTCGTAATTCTGGCAGCCTGCAACCGCGAAGCGTACCCCTTGGGTCGGCTCACCGTAGGCAGGCGTTGTTTTGCCTCTACCAACAGCGCTGCGTTCGCGACCCGCGATGAACCGATACCAATAGGGGCGATCAGAAGCGAGCCCTGCAACTTCCACATGGACGGCGTGCCCGAGCTCGGGGCGGGCGACAGCTGTGCCTTGCGCGACGACCTCTTGCATACGCGCATCGCTGGCGACCTGCCATTGGACTTCGACCGAAGCGGTCGGCATGCCATAGCCAGGCTCTAAGGGTGCAGGGGCAAGCCGCGTCCAGATGACGAACCCATCCGGCTCAGGCTCTCCGGAGGCGACGCCCAGTTGAAAAGGATACTGGCTGAAGATGGGTGCCGCGATTGCGCGTGCACCGGAAAGCAAGGACAACCCTGCGACCGCGCTGCTACCGAAGGTCATCAGGGCGTAGCGGCGGCTCAGCTCCAACCGTTTTGAGCGCAGATCATTCATGGGGCTTGGTCCTCATTGTCTCCGCCGATCATCTGGCGTTTTTGGGACTTCTAGGGCCGTATCTTTGCAAAGCAATGGCGGTCGGACCGCTGATCCTGCTCCGTGCGCGCGCGTTGATGGTGGATGCACGGCTGCGCGACCATTTGTGGTTGCTCATCCCAGGCACGGCCTATTGGCTCTATCAGCTCTGGGCTTTCACCTTGCTGGGCGACTACGAGGCAAAGTGGGAGTATACCCGCGCTGTCCACGCACCGTATGTCTTTCCCGCCGTGACGCTTCTCACTTGGCTGATGATTGGGGGGTGTTTAGCCCGCGTCTTTGTTTTGCGGCGGCGCTATATCGTCTGGCTGAAAGACAATCACGCCGAGAACGAACCGTTCGATCCTGCCTGGCAGAGGCACCTCATTCTGATCGTCAAAATTGCGGTCTCAATCTGGTATGAGTTCGACTATATTCAGAGCTTCGGCTGGGATTTTGTTGCGCTGTTTTTCATCTTCGTGATTAAACTCGAAGCGCTTTTGGGAATCCATCAGACCTTTCCGAAAATGGCCCAGGCTAGCCCGCCAATCGAGCCCAACCAAGAGCCTGCTCCATTGGTCAGGCAAGGCGCTCCCCTTTCAAGCAGGAGGCAAAGACACAACACCGTCCTTAAGTCCAACCCCGGTTAGCCCGGCGGAGCGGGCCGCGCGTGCTAGGCGCGCCACTGTTTCACTCGCCTCTTCGTAGGATAATCCGTCAGGAGGCCGGATATTTGAAACGCAGTTCCGTTCGCTGTCGAGCCGTCCCACACTGGGCCCCCATGTGAGATAAGCGCCAAGACTGTCAGGTGCGCTTAGACCGGGCCTTTCGCCTATCAGCACGCAGACAAGCGAAGCTCCAAGACGCGACGCGATCGGATCGCCGACCGCCACACGCCCCTGATGGACTGCGCAAATGGGCGCAATCGTCCAGTCGGGAAGGCGCTCGATAACAGCTCTCGTCATCGACGCCGCATGAGCATGAACCGCCAGCGCGGAGAGGCCATCAACGACGACTATCGCCAAGTCAAAGGGCCCCGATGGCAGCAATTCCAAGTCATCTGGATGCAATTGTCTGCCAAGGTCGGGGCGGCGCAAGTAGGTCGGGCGGTCAGGCGCGCGGCTGCGCAAGACAAGGACTTCGCGCTCGATCGCCTTGGCCAGCCCATCGGGCTTGAATGAGGCGCTCACCGCGTCGCGGGCCCGCGCATGATCAAGCTGAAACTTAAGATGGGCCTTGGTTGGCAATCCTGAGCCAAATCGCCCAAGGCGCACGCGCGCCGGCGTCAGATCCGTAAAGCGATGAATGAGGTTGCGATCAGACATCTTTCCCCGCCAGCGCCATTACCCTTGTTGTGAAAGCTGAATCCGGAGTGTCGATGATGCGCCCTTGTGCCCAGATGCCTTGCGCTTCAAGCCAGCTGGCAAATTCTGGGGCGGGCGATAAGCCGAGTGTTTCGCGCACATACAGTGCGTCGTGGAATGACGTCGCTTGATAGCCTAGCATGACATCGTCGGCGCCTGGCACACCCATGATGAAGTTGCAGCCGGCAACCGCAGCCATTGTGAGAGCCGCGTCCATATCATCGGCGTCAGCCTCGGCGTGGTTGGTGTAGCAAATATCCAATCCCATCGGCAGGCCCAGCAACTTGCCGCAGAAGTGATCCTCTAGCGCTGCGCGCGTGATCTGCTTTCCATCATAGAGGTATTCTGGACCGATAAAGCCGACCACAGAATTTACGAGCAAGGGTTCGTATCGCCGCGCAACAGCGTAAGCGCGCGCTTCGAGGGTTTGCTGATCCACGCCGTGATGCGCATTGGACGAAAGACACGATCCCTGTCCAGTTTCGAAGTACAGGCAATTCTGGCCAACCGTCCCGCGCGCGAGCGACTGAGTCGCCGAATGCGCCTCATCAAGAAGCGATAGATCAATGCCAAACCCGCGGTTGGCGGCCTGCGTCCCGGCGATCGATTGGAAGCACAGATCAACCGGCGCGCCGGCCGCAATAAGCTCAAGCGTCGTCGTGACATGCGCCAGCACACACGTCTGGGTTGGTATCCCGAGCGCGCTTCGAATATCGTCAAGCAGACGCAAAACCTCCCCGGTGCCTTCGACATGATCGCTCGCCGGGTTGACGCCGATAACGGCGTCTCCAGCGGCCATCAGCAAGCCGTCAAGCGTGCTTGCGGCGATGCCCATCGGATCATCGGTGGGATGGTTGGGCTGAAGACGGACCGAGAACGTCCCCTCCTGACCCAAAGTGTTGCGAAAGGCGCTGACCACGCGGATCTTGCGCGCAGCCGTCACCAGGTCTTGGTTCCGCATCAGCTTCGAGACGGCCGCAGCCATTTCAGGCGTGACCCCACTTGCCGCGGCACGGATCATAGAGCCTGTGGTGAGATCATCGATCAACCATTCACGGAGTTCACCCACGGTCTTGCTCGCTAGCGCCGCAAAGGCCTTCGCGTCGTGGGTGTCGACGATCAACCGCGTGATCTCGTCATCCTCATAAGGAACGACCATCTCATGCAAAAATTCGGTGAGCGGCAAATCGGCGAGCACCAGCCTTGCGGCGATCCGCTGCTCTTCGTTCTCAGCGGCGACGCCCGCCAACTCATCGCCTGAGCGACGAGGACTGGCCGCGCCCAACAGGGCCGTGAGGTCTGCAAAGTGATACCGGGTGTGACCAATGGTGGTAACGTAGTTCGACAAAATCATTGCCTTTCATCGTCGGTCAGCAGCCGAAAGGGGATCACCGCAAGGGAACTTCAATCAAGATTGAACGCTTCCTCAGGCGCGTTGTCGACCAGATGATGTCGGCTATAAAGGACAAAGTAGGCGATGCCGACGACATAGACCAGCGCGGTAAGCGCCGCGGCCACAGGGCTCACCAGGAAGGTGCTGACAAGCGCCACGAGAGCAAGAACGAGCGCCATGCATGAGGCCACAACCCCACCAGGTGATTTATACGGTCGTGGAAGCTCTGGTTCCCGCCTACGCAGCACGATGTGCGATGAGATCATGAGCACGTATGAAATCGTGGCCCCGAACACCGCCATGCTGATCAAGAGATCGCCTTCACCGGTGAACGCAAGGCCTAGGCCGATTGCTCCCGGAATCAGCAGCGCCATAGTCGGCGTTTTCCGGCGGCTTGTGCGGGATAACCACTTTGGGAGATATCCTGCGCGAGACAGCGAGAACAACTGGCGAGAATAGGCAAAAATAATCGAGAAAAAGCTTGCGACCAAGCCTGCAAGTCCGAGGAAATTCACCAAAGACGCCACGGGCGCGCCGTCTCCATAGACGGCCTCCAGTGCGCCGACCAGCGGCGCCGGATGGTCGCTCATCGCCAATGCACCGGCGCCTCCGGTCGCCAGAACGAGCACAAGGACAGCGAGAACGAGCAGAATTGCCATTGACGAGACAATAGCTCTTGGCATGTCGTTGGTCGGATCCTTCGCCTCTTCGGCCGCGAGGGGGACGCCCTCCACCGCGAGGAAGAACCAAATCGCGAAAGGAATGGCCGACCAAATGCCGAGCCAACCGTTAGGCAGGAAGCCGCTTGATCCGGCGACGCCGGGATCCGCCGCGATATCGAACAGATTGTTGACATCGAAGTGGGGTATCATCGCCAAGACGAAGATCAGAAGCGCTAAGACGGCGACACCGGCAATGCCGAGCATCACCTTCAACGCTTCGCCAACACCCCATATGTGAATGGCGATAAACACGCTGTAGAAGACGATATAAATGAACGGACCGCCAAAGCCGACAAGCTCCGCAATGTAGCCGCTGATAAATATGACGATGGCCGCTGGTGCGATAGCGTATTCCAGCAAGATCGCCCATCCGGTCAGAAATCCCGCAAAAGGGCCCATCGCCCGGCGCGCAAAACCATAGCCGCCGCCCGCGGTCGGGATGGTGGCCGAGAGCTCGGCGAGCGCAAGGGCCATCCCGGTATACATCAACGCCATCAGCCCTGTGGCAATAAGCAGGCCTCCGAAGCCACCTTCTGCGAGGCCAAAATTCCAGCCAGCAAAGTCGCCCGAGATCACATAAGACACTCCCAGACACGTAAGCAGCACCCAGCCGGCAGCCCCTTTCTTTAGCTCCCGGGCCTGAAAGTACTCGCCGCTTGCCGGTTCATCGCCCGTGGCAGCATCAGGTGCAAAATCAGACGCGGTCGTGGTTCCTAAATCGGAGGTGTTCATTCCCGGTTCGCTCCAAGCAAATTGGCGGTGGTGAAGTTATCAGGCGTCGCAAGGATCTTCACAAGAGCGCCGAACGGGAAATCGTCTTAGCAGCCTGCATTGGACACCCGCTGAAGCAAGGCAAGCGATAGGTAGTTCGATAGCAGTCGATCTTGAGCGACGCGCCGAGCAAGTCGAGGCTTAGAAGCTGAGCGTAAGGAACAGAGCGCCTTACACCCATTGCGCAGGATCAAGCGCCAACAGCTCTGCCAGCTGCCCATATAGGGCTGGCTCTTCGCGACGCAGCTCCCGAGGCCTTTCGAAAAAGGTGACGATCGCCTCAGCGAAGAACTCTTCATGGTTGGTGGCGCCATAGGGGTCGATCAAGGTGTCGCGCGCGCTTTCGACCCGCTCCACATGCCGGTGGAAAGCGTCGAGCATCGCCTTTTCCCAACCCTGATACGCCTGCCCTTTGCGCAAGATGGGGATGCCATTTGTGTGACCGGTTAAGCTGTCCAGCTGGTGCGCGAATTCGTGGATGACAACGTTGTGGCCATCCTTATCGTTCAGACCACCGCGCAGCGCGTGGTGCCATGACAAGACGACTGGCCCTCTGGCCCAGCTTTCGCCCAGCATGGACAGGTTGTGCTCATGGACGACAACGCCCTTGTTTGTGTTGCGGCGAGTGCGGAAAGCCGCGGGGTAGATCAGCACGTTTCTGAGCGTGTCATACCAAACCGGGCTGTTCACAACCAACAAGCAGGCCTGCGCCGCGATGGAGAGCCTCATGTCCTCTCCAACCGCAAGACCATTTTGGCCACGAAATGTGACCTGATCGAGGAACAGGTGCATTTTTCCTTCTAGTCTGAGCCGCAATGGTTCCGGCAATCGGCGCACAATCGGCACCAGGTCCGCAACCCGATCGCGCTGTTCCGAAGTGAGTGGTGTCGCTAGCAGCCGGTCGCGTCGGCGCACCCGCAATCTGTGACGAAACACCAGAAACGCGGCGATCAGCAGGCCGACAAGAAGAAACAGGAAGAGGGACATGGGACCGAAGTAGGAGAGGCCCGTCACGTTTGGTAGGGTGTCAGGCCGACCCATAAGGCCGCTCCAGCAATAGCAATTGGGGGCAGGACCTAAGTCTCAGCTTGTGTACGCCTTCACAAGAACGCCCTCCCGCCGCCCTTGTGTTGGCCTAGGGCCACAATGCGTTTGGTTGATTGTACGCGGAGCCTTGGGAGTACCGAGCACAGCTATGTGGAAATGCGATCGCCACGATTGCCTTTGAGGTGCTTGCCCAATAGGTGCGGTCTGGCAGGATATTGAGCAGGCGGTGCAATGGAGCGTTTTTCCACGGTGCTGAATCGACTAGCGCCCGCGGGGGCGGGCTTGGTCACTCTGATTCTGGTGTTGGCCGCCTTCGCGCTTAACCCATTTTGGATTGAGCGGATCGAACTCCAAGTCCTCGACTCAGTTCAAAGCACGCAACCTTGGGCCATCGACAAACCATCCCAGGTCACCGTTGTTGATGTGGACGAAGAATCCATTGCGAAGCTTGGGCAGTGGCCATGGCCCCGAACCGATCTTGCCAGCCTCACTCGTCGGTTGGGCGACGCAGGCGCCTTGGTGGTCGCCTATGACATGGTTTTCTCTGAGGCTGATCGAACATCACCCGAAGCGCTGGCAAAGCGCTACAGCGATATCGAAGCGGTCGGGGAATTGGCTCGCCTGCCCAGTCACGATACGCTGTTTGCCGAAAGCTTTGACGCCGTGCCGGTGGTCACAGCCTACTTCTTTGTCGATGCGCAAGAAGGCGGAAGGAACGTCGAACCGCACACGAGCTTCACAATCTCTGGAACGCTCCCACGGCGCAATGTGGCCACCTACGCCGGTGCGCTGTTGCCTCTTCCAGCGATCGAGCAAGCTTCGACGGGGACCGGCTTTGTCACCCTGCAAAGCGACGTGGACGGGATCGTACGCCGAGTTCCTCTGGTAGCGATCCAGAACAACACCCTCGTTCCAGGTCTCGCGCTTGAGGCCGTGCGGGTTGCGCGGGACGCGGGTTCTCCGAACCTTCTGGCGAGCGATGGAACTGGCGAGACGTTGTCGAGCCCGGGCGCTGCGGTGGCGGTGAGACTGAGCGGACGGGAAATCCCCGTGAACGACGCAGGCGAAATGTGGATCCACTTCCCCGACGATTTGCGACACGAGACACTGCCAGCGTGGAAGATCCTGTCCCATGAAATATCCGATGCCGACCTTGCGTCTGCAGTTGGCGGGAAAGTCGTGTTTGTTGGGGGCAGCGCTGAGGGGTTGCAGGATTTGGTCTCCACGCCCGTCAGCGAAAGCATCGCAGGTGTGTCGGTTCACGCCACGGCTGCCGAGCAAATTCTGGCCGGCCATTTTCTCGAGCGTCCCGATTGGGCGCGAGCGTTGGAGGGCTTTTTGCTTGTCGCTCTGGGGCTTTGCGTTTCGCTGTTGCTGCCCCGGCTGGGGGCCGGCTTCGGCGCCATGGCGGCGCTGACTTTCATTGGTGCAGTCATAGCCTTGAGCTGGGTGGCCTTCACCCAGGCGCACTATCTCCTCAATCCAATCTGGCCCGTCCTGACTGTTGCGGTCGTCTATGCTGTGCAGACGGTTGCGGTGTTCTACAGAGAAGAACGCCGGCGCAGCTACATTCACGCGGCTTTCGACCGCTACCTCTCGCCAGAGCTTGTAAGGCAGATTGCGTCAGATCCTGACAAGCTCGAACTTGGCGGCGAAGAGCGGGATGTGAGCGTGCTTATGTGCGATATCCGCGGGTTCAGTCGCATATCAGAGCAACTCTCTCCGCGAGAGGTGATTGACTTTCTGGTCACCTTCCTGACGCCAATGAGTGAGATATTGCTTTCCAACAAAGCAACCATCGACAAGTATATTGGTGATGCCATTCTGGCCTTCTGGAATGCACCGCTGGACGACGCTGACCATCCTTCGAACGCGGCGCGAGCAGCGCTGGAGATGATCGCGAAAACCAACTGGCTCAACGCCGAAATGCACCGACGGACCGACGCTTTGTGGCCCGGAGACGTGAAGATTGGCATTGGCCTCAACGCCGGTATTTGCTGCGTTGGAAATATGGGTTCCAAAGAGCGGCTATCGTACACCCTGATCGGTGACACAGTGAACACCGCATCTCGGCTCGAAGGTCTTACCAAGCAGTACGGCGTGCCGATCGCAATCGGACAAAACCTGACCGAACGGCTCCAGGGGTTCGCCTTGATCGAACTCGACAAAGTTCGAGTTGTCGGGCGCGATCGTCCGGAGACAATCTCAGCGCTCTTGGGGGATGAACAGGTCTTTGACGACGCGGAATTTCAGCGCCTTCGCTCAGCCCACTCCGCGATGCTGGAGGCATACAGGGCGCAGGACTGGTCGAGCGCTGAAACGATCCTTGACGAGAACAAGGCGCGCTACGAAGCGCTGGAGATCATGGAGTTGCAAGCGGTTTTCAAGCACCGCATCGCAAACTTCCGCAATGATCCACCCGGCGAAGATTGGGACGGAGTCTTTCAAGCGACCGCGAAGTGATCACCTGATCGGCGGACAAGGAATTCGATTCCCATTGGCATCCTCACAGGTGCGATCACTCCGCCCGGTGGCGGTGTTGTTTGAGTTGTCGCTGGACGTTTGATCACCGTCATCCCCGTCTCCTCGGGTGCCAAGAAGAACTCCTAAGATTCCCGCGGCGGCGGTGCCGATAAGAACCTCGTCGGGTATGCCTCCGTCGCCAAAGCTGCGCGCCCATCGTGGGGAGATTTGGTCTTGCACACGGGCCAATCCTGAATTGGATATGCGGAATGGGCCGATTGGCGCTGCTCCTTTTCGCGGAATGTATGCGGCAAGCCCGGGTTCATCGAGGATAACCGTAACGTCCGCACCCGTGACTTCCGCCAAGCCCGGGGTCAAACCGGACAATGCGCCGGGCCCTGGCCCACGCAGAACCACGAAGGTGGCCTCATCGTCATCACTTCGCACTGAACCAACGAAATCTTCGTCTTCGGCTATATCCTCGGCCTTCTCGCCCACCAGCATGTCTACCGCCGTACCGCGAATACCAATCCTACCGGCAGGCGTGGACACCTCAGCGGTGTTTTCACCCTCTTCCGAACCCGAAAAGAAGCGCAGCGCACCCTTGATCAGAGAGCCGATCAGAGAGCGACCTTCATTGGGATTGTAGACATAGCGATCAATCCGAACACGCGAACGCTGCCCGATCCCGAAATTCGAACGATCGAGAAGCAATATCTGCATCTGTGAGTTCTTTTTCGTCCTGATCAGGTCGCCCCAGGCGATCCGACGACCGCGCTCCACATCCACTGGGCGACGCAGCTGATCGTTATCGAGCGTCACATCGCCTGCAACGCTGGCCGCGCTCCCGACTTCAACACGCTCTTGCGCCGCCGCAGGCGCTGCCGCGATGGTCGAGGCAAGCAAGCAAGCCGTCACAAGCGTGGTCTTCTCTTGGTAAACCCGCCTCATTCTTCTTCGTCCTGCGTGGCGGTGCTGCAAGTGGCGCGCGCCTGCTCAAGCGCACCGGGCTCGTAGTCATCCTCGTCAAGCCGTTCGAACTCAACGAGGCCCCCTTGCGGATCATCAATCCAGCACAGCAGCATGGCATGATTGAAGCGCGCTTCGGCAGACTTGGGGAATATCGTGAGAACCCGTTCAAGTGTGGCGAGCGCTTCGAGCAATTCACCGCGATCGACCTGTTCACGAGCCGTGGCGATACCTTGTTCCTCGTCAGCGGTTCGTTCCAACAACGCGTCCAGATCTTCGAATGATTGAGCGCTGACAGGTGCGCTGGCGGCGAGCAGTGCCGCCGGTACGAACACCCGGAAAAGCAAAATGGACATGCTCCCTTCCTCCCCTTGCGAACATGCCACACATCATTGGGAAGCAGCAAGACGGTTGAACCTCGGTGGAGGTATAGGGACAATCAAAGTGGCCCTCACTCACCAAGGCCCGCTTTCACCTGCCAATTCCAGCTGCGCTACGCACCGTGCTCAAGAATAGCGGCTATCGCTATTTATGGTTGGCGCCTGGTGGGGTTGTTGGCCATCAAAGGCCATCCGTTTCAGATGGTTAGTGGTGCCGCTTACGTGACTCGAACACGTGACCCCATCATTACGAATGATGTGCTCTACCAACTGAGCTAAAGCGGCACAGCCCGATCGCTTGCACACAATCGGTTGTGGAGGCCCGAGCCGGAATCGAACCGGCGTATACGGATTTGCAGTCCGCTGCG
>CALCCG010000174.1 GCA_937899785.1 uncultured Erythrobacter sp.
GGCCCGAGCCGCCCACATCATCCAGCGTGATGTTCCTGCGCAATGGCGAATTAAGCTCGTTCCATTTGAGGATATAGCGGAAGTCGCCAATCCCGCTGGCCGCCAGAGTTTTGACCGGTCCCGCGCTGATCGCGTTCACGCGAATGCCGTCGGGCCCCAGATCGTTGGCGAGATAGCGCACGCTGGTCTCCAGCGCCGCCTTGGCAACGCCCATTACGTTGTAATGCGGCATGACCTTTTCCGCGCCATAATAGGTCAGCGTCAGGATCGATCCGCCGGTTTCCGGCATCATCGCTGCGGCGCGCTTGGCCACCGCGACCAGTGAATAGGCCGAGATGTTCATCGTCATCAGGAAGTTGTCGAGGCTGGTGTCGACATATTTCCCGCGCAGCTCCGCCTTGTCGGAAAAGCCGATCGCGTGGACGACGAAATCGAGCGTGTCCCAGCGTTGTTTGAGCGTGGCAAAGGCCTGATCGAGCGCGTCCATGTCCGACACATCGCATTCAAACGTAAAGTCGCTGCCCAGCTTTTCCGCTAGCGGCTTCACACGCTTGGCAAGCGCATCTCCCTGATAGGAGAAGGCCAGCTCGGCGCCTTGCTCGGCCAGGCGCTTGGCCACACCCCAGGCCAGCGATTTGTCGTTGGCGAGACCCATAATGAGCCCGCGCTTGCCTTCCATCAGACCGCTCATGCGGTGTCCTCCTTCGTTCACTCTCACGGCGCGCTTGGTTTTGCGTTCTCGGGTTCCGCCAGCGCCGCGTTCAATTCCGCTCCGATAACCACGCCAAGCCCAACGAGCCAGAAAAACAACAGCGCAATGATAATACCCGCCATGCTGCCATAGGTCAGATCATAGGCGAAAAAGCTCGTCAGGATCGGCGGCATGGCTGTGCTTACCGCAAGCCACCAGCCGGTTGTGAACAGGGCGCCGGGCCACTTGGGATAGCCGCGCGCGCGATACTCCAACGGAGCCAGCGACCAGAACAACAAATAGAGCGAACCGAACAGGCCCAGCGCGGGCACCACGCGCGACAGGCCGAGCGACCCGGTCACCTCCGCCAGCTGCGGCAAGCGCGCCATGATGAATTGCTGCGCGGTGCCAATCGCGACCTGCGCAAACAGCGATAACAGCAGCAGCACGACGGCCAGGATGATCAGTCCCGCCGACGCAAGGCGATAGCGCCAGAACGCCAGCACGGCGCGCGTGCCATAGGCGCGGCGAAGGACATCGCGGATCGTTTCGATCAGGCTTGAAACCGACCACAACCCTGCGCCCGCGCCAAACCATAGCAGCCACCCTGAACGCGCGTCGATCACCCCTTCCGCCGCCGGCGCGATCACGCCTTGAACGGTTGGCGGCATGGCGAGCACCACGGTTTCGATAATCACGCGGCGCTCTTCGATTTCGCCGACAAGCTGGAAGAGCGCGCCGGCGAGAATGAAAAAGGGAAAGATCGACAGCATCGAGAGATAGGCCAGGTTGCCCGCGTGAATGAAGCCATCATGATAAGTGCCAAGCGCCGTCCGTCGCATCACTTCGAAGGGATACGAGCCGGGACCAACCCTGCGCGCCAAGCGATCGCGCCAACCCTTTGGGCCACGGGCCGTTTCGGTGTCAGAGCGCTCACCGGTGTGCGCGACATTCGTGCCGCCGCTACGCAAGGCGATGAGGGCCGCGCGCCGGCGGGCTTCGGGGGAGAGCGAGCGAACCTCTTGACGCGCATCCGGCGCAAAGTCGGACTCAGCCTCTGGGGGGCGCGGCGCCTCCATCCCGGTCTCTCAGGCGGTCCCGCTTTCCGGAAACGGCGCGTGGCCCGGTCGGGGCAAGGCCAACGGCGCCACGGCGATCACAGGCCAAACCTGTCGCGCGGACGGCTTTCATCGCTCCAACCGTCGAGCCGCGCTTCCAGATCGGAAAGATCGTCGGGCAGCTGGATTTCCAGCGTGACAAGCTGATCCCCGCGTTTGGGCGCCTTGCCCTTGCCGGTCTCTCCCGCTTTGGTCCAGCCCTTGCCCGCGAGCCGCATCACGGTGCCGCCATGCGTCCCCGGTTTGATCGTCAGCATGACCGGGCCGTCCACGGTCGGGCACTTCACTTGTCCGCCGCGTAAAGCTTCATCGAGGGTAATCGGCATGTCCATCCGGACATTGTCGCCTTCGCGCGTAAAGAAGGGGTGAGGGCCGACTTCGACCACGACAATGCCATCGCCATGTCCGCCAGGGCCGGCGTGCCCTTTGCCTTTGAGGCGCATCTGGGTGCCGTCTTCGACCCCGCCGGGAAGTTTGAGGCTGATCGCCTTGCCATCCGCAAGCGTGATGCGTTGCTCGCGACCGGCGGCGGCGTCGACAAAGGCCACCGCCAGACGGTACTGGATATCGGCCCCGCGCCGTGGCGGTGGCGCACTGCGCCCGCCAAATCCGCGCCGCGCGCCGCTCTGGCCCGCATTTCCGGATTTTCCGCGTCCGCCAAACAGCCCCTCGAACAGATCGCTTAAGTCCATATCGTCGGCGGAAAAACCACCAAACTCAGGATCACGAAACCCGCCGCGCGGCGGCGCGCCAGAGCCCGGCCCGCGGCCAAATCCGCGCGCGCCGCCCATCCCGGCGAAGGGGTTCAAGGGGTTGCCCTCGCTGTCGATCTCGCCGCGATCAAACTGCGCGCGCTTGTCTTTGTCGGACAGCAGATCGTAGGCCTTGGTCACATCCGAAAACTTGTCAGCGGCCTTGGGATTGTCCTTGTTTTTGTCGGGGTGCAGCTCTTTCGCAAGCTTGCGATAGGCGCTTTTTATGTCCTTTTCGGATGCGTTTCGCGCCACGCCAAGGGTACGATAAGGATCAGCCATTGCGTGTTAGCTAGGTGAGACGGTGGAGCCGCGCAAGCGTGCTTTACCCAATCAGCGGGGCCGCGCGTAACAATCGCGCCTAGTCTAGCGGGATGATCTTTGGGTTTCGGTTGCGGCGCTTTCTTCCAAACCAGTAGCCAACCAAACAGCCGGATACGGCCCAAATGGACCAAACGATCCAAGAACGCCCATAAGTCATCGCGGTCTCGACTGCGTAGTCCCAACCTTCGAGCCATACATCGACGCACACAATTGTAACGGGCATCAGAAGAACAACCATCCAGATATAATGGCTTCGGCCCCCAAAGTGTTCAGCCTTGTATCCGGAACGGCAAAAGACCCACGTCATGATTGCCACGATGATTACGATGACACTCACAGAGAATGCGGATGGCATAGCACATAGATAACCACGCTGCGTGCTGCGACCAACTTGACGACGCCAGAGTTTCCTTTCCTACTGCTGGCTCGCATGCCTAGAAAGTCGGCATGAAGAACCCTAGCCAGTCAGCCGACAACTCCGCTTTATCAGCGCGTGAGGGCACCTATTTCGTTGGGGTGCGTATTTCTCTCCAGGACCGTGTAACACGTGGTCCATGTCTCAACTAAGGTGCTGGAATGCATGAGTACGCCTGAAACGCTCAACGCCGCGCAACTGGCGGGCAGCCAGATCCCCGCTGATGCGGAGCCGTTCGCGCTGTTTGACGCCTGGATGGCTGAGGCGCAGCGGAGTGAGCTCAACGATGCGAACGCCATGGCGCTCGCCACGGCCACCGCGCAGGCGGCGCCATCGGTGCGCATGGTTCTGCTCAAAGGGCATGGCCGCGAAGAGGGCGCGGAGTGTGGCGTCGTCGGTGGAGGGTTCACCTTCTTCACCAATATGGGGAGCCGCAAGGGCACCGATCTCGCCGCCAATCAGCAGGCCGCGATCCTGTTTCACTGGAAGAGCCTGCGGCGCCAGATCCGGGTCGAGGGTGAGCTCACCGAAGTCTCCTCACAGCGCGCCGACGCCTACTTCCACTCGCGCCCGTATAAGAGCCAGGTCGGCTCTGCCGCGAGCGAGCAGTCGCGCCCTTTGCCCGAGCGCCAGACCTATCTCGACAGGGTGCAGGAGTTGTGGGCAGCGCACGAGGCGGACGGTGAGGTCCCGCGCCCCGATCACTGGACCGGCTTCACGCTTTCGCCTCGGCGCATCGAGTTCTGGATGGACCGCGCCAACCGCCTTCACGATCGTCGTGTGTTCACCCGCGAAAGCGGGGCTGCGCCGTGGTCGAACACGCTGCTTTACCCCTAAAGGACCGCCCGAATGACCCTGACCCTTCCCTATTGGCATGTTGACGCCTTCAGCGCGACGCCCTTTGGCGGCAATCAGGCGGCGGTGATGGTGCTGGAGGAATGGCTTCCGGACGAGGTTCTGGTCCAGATCGGCGCGGAGAACCTGTTCGCCGAAACGGCCTTTGTCGTGCGCGACGCGACGGGGGAGGCGGATTGGGAGCTCAGATGGTGCACGCCGACTTGCGAGATCGCGCTGTGCGGCCACGCGACGCTGGCCAGCGGACATGTCCTTCTGGGTCGCGATGGCGGGGCCAGGGACGACGGAGGCGTCACCTTCCGCACGCGCCAATCGGGCGTGCTTGAAGTGCGGCGGCTGGGCGAGGCCTATGAGCTGGCGCTCCCCGCAATCCGCAGCGCGCCGTCCGAGCATCCAGACGCGATCGCCTTGCTGGGCGCGGAGCCGGTGAGCGTCCACCGTTCCGATTTGGGCTACAACCTGTTCCTGTTCGAAGACGAGACCGCGGTGCGCGCGCTCCAACCCGACATTCGCGGGCTTGAAAAACTGGGCGCGGATCAGTTCATCTGCACCGCTCCAGGCGACAGCACCGATGTGGTGAGCCGCGTCTTCGTGCCCGGCGGCGGGGTGGATGAAGACAGCGTGACGGGCTCTGCCCATGCCGCTCTCACCCCATACTGGGCTGACAGGCTGGGCTGCACCGAGTTCACCGCGCATCAGGCCAGCGTGCGGGGCGGAGACCTGTCCTTGCGCCTTGATGGGGATCGCGCGTGGCTGGGCGGTCCGTGTGTGACCGTCGTGGAAGGGCGCTTCTATCTGTAGGTTGGGGCGCCAGGCCCTCGGAGCGCTCGCTAACAGAGACGCATCGCTGTCCTACTCGCCTGCCTCGGGGTAGAGCGCGATCACATCGGCGGCCTCCTGCAGCATGGGCGGCCGCTCGGCGCTGGTCGAATGGCCAAGGCGCACCAGCGTGACCTTCTGATCAGGCGAGACGAGGACATACTGGCCCATATGCCCGATCAGCGAGAACAGGCTGGCGGGCGCGCGGTCTGGGAAGAGCGGGTGTTGACCCTCTTCAAGCGCGGGATCGGGCCGGTTGAGCCAGATCTGGAACCCGTAATG
Source organism: uncultured Erythrobacter sp. (assembly GCA_937899785.1). Classification (GTDB taxonomy): domain Bacteria; phylum Pseudomonadota; class Alphaproteobacteria; order Sphingomonadales; family Sphingomonadaceae; genus Erythrobacter. The sequence goes on from CALCCG010000174.1 coordinate 5,257, forward strand.
GACGCTCGCCGGGCTGGGTGTGATCATCTGCTCAACCCAGCCCGAAGGCACTAGCGGCTCCCCGTTGGGGGTCTCGCCGCCGGCGCGCAGAAACTCGCCGAATTTGGCGTAGTCGCGCGCGCTGGCGTGCATGAGGCTGCCGCCGATCAGCGTCCCGCTGGCGTCGAATTCGGGGACCATGGAGGTCATACCGAGCGGGCCGAACAGGCGCTCTTGCAGGAAGTCGGCGACGGCGGATCGGCGCGCTTCGGGGTCTTCGCTGTCGGTAAGAGCGCGCGCGATGATGTCAGCGAGGATGACGGTGGTGTTGGACGAATACTCGAACCGCTCGCCCGGTTCCGCTTCGAGCGGTTGCTCCTTGGCCCAGCGCGCCATGTCACCGCGCCCGTCGAGGAACAGCATGCGGACCTCAGAGCTGTCATAGGGCGGATCGCCCGCTTCGGTGTGGTCAAGCCCGGAGCGCATCTGCAGCAGGTGCTCAAGCGTGATCTCCGCGCGTGGGTCACCCGGGCGCTGCCACATCGCGACCGGCGCGGGCGTATCAAGGCTTAGCCGCCCATCGGCGACCAACAGGCCAACGGCGACAGCGGTGATCGTCTTAGCCATCGACCAGCTGATGAAGCGGGTCTCGGCATCATAACCTGCGCCATAGCGCTCAGCGGCGATCTTGCCGTCGACCATGAGGAGCACCGCGCGGGTTTCGCCAAGACCCTCCTTGACGAAGAGATCGTCGATCTCGCGCGCGAGCTCGTCGCGCGCCGCGCCTGCTTTAGACGTCACGGCGGCTAGGGCGGTCTCGGTTGGCGGAGTGGGCTCGGTCGCCACCGGGCTGCCGCACGCGGCGGGAAGAGTCAGGGCTGGCAACAGGGCCAAAGCGGCGATAGAGCGGGTGCGGCGATAAGTCATCGCGCTTCCCTTCCCTCAAGCCAGCGAGGTTGGCAATGTCAAAAGCGACCGGAGCAAAGACGAAACGGATGGGCGCGGCGCGGCTCGCCATGTGGACGTTGCTGTTCGTTGCGGGCGCGCTGGCGGTGGCGGCCTATGTCTATCGCGCTCCGATCGCAGGCTACGCGCAGGTCTCGGTTTCGTACACTGCGCGCGTCGCGTGTTCCTGCCGCTTTGTGGCTGGCCGCAGCCTTGAAGACTGCGCGAAGGATAAGCTGGGCGGGATGGAGCTTGTGACGCTGGTGGATGATACGGCCTCAAAAAGCGTCACCGCGCGCTTTCCACTCCTCGCGTCGGACACGGCGACCTATCGCGAAGGGTATGGTTGCGTGCTTGAGCCGTGGGCGCGGTGAGCGATTAGGGCGCGACCTAAGAAGCCACCGAGGTCGTCGCGTCGATCCAGCCGCCGCCCACAACCCGATCACCCGCGTAGATGACCGCCGCTTGTCCGGGGGCGACGCCGAATTCGGGCGTTTCAAAACGGATGCGAGTGGGCTGCCCTTCGCCAAGCGGTCCGTCGAGCGTGATCGGCACCGGCTTCGCAAGGCTGCGGACCTTGGCGGTGAGCGGCGCGTCGGGCAGAGGGCCGATCGCGTTGGTCTCGATCAGTTCGGCGCTCTCCACCGCGAGCATGCGCTTGGGCCCAACCCGAACCGCGCGGGCGTCCGCATCGAGGCCGATGACATATAGCGGTTCGGGCTGGCCACCGATCTCCAGCCCTTTGCGTTGGCCGACAGTGAAGTGGATGATACCCTTGTGCTGGCCCAACACCTCGCCGGTAGCGGCGTGCACAATAGGACCAGCTACCGCGCCTTCGGGACGCATCTTGGTCACGATCTTGGCGTAGTTCCCATCCGGTACAAAGCAGATGTCCTGACTGTCTGGCTTCGCCGCGTTGCGCAGGCCCGCAGCTTCGGCCAGCTCGCGCACCTTGGTTTTGGACAGGCCTCCCAGCGGAAAGCGGATATAGTCCAGCTGCTCCTGCGTGGTGGCGTAGAGGAAATAGGACTGGTCGCGCGCCGGGTCATGCGCGCGGTAGAGATGCGGGCCACCGTCGGCCGCAACGCGCTCAACATAGTGCCCGGTCGCAAGACAATCGGCGTCAAGCTCGCGCGCCATGCGGAACAGATCGGTGAACTTAGGTCCCATATTGCAGCGAATGCACGGCACTGGCGTGCGTCCGGCGAGGTATTCGTCAGCGAACTGGTCGACTACATCTTCGCGGAACGCGCTCTCATGATCGAAGACGTAATGCGCGATGTCGAGCCGAGCGCACACCGCGCGCGCATCGGCGATGTCGTCGCCCGCGCAGCATGCGCCTTTGCGGCCCGTGGCAGCACCGTAGTCGTAGAGCTGGAGGGTGATCCCGATCACCTCAGCTCCGGTATCCGCCGCCAGGGCGGCGACAACCGATGAATCAACCCCTCCGCTCATCGCTACCACGATGCGGCATTCAGGCGCCGCGCGCGGCAGATCGAACAGGCAAGCAGGCTCCAGCCCAAAAGGCGAAGCAGCCGCTTTGCTCGTATCGGAGCGTGCATCCAGAGAGGTCGAATTGTGCATGATCGGCGCGGCATATAGGGGCAATTGGCGGGTTTCACCAGACCGCACCGAGTTGCTTGCTCGGCAGGCAGTAATCCTAAGGGCTGGTAAAGAGGGGTTTTACCACATCTTGACAACCGCTCGATATAGCGAGGCTCATGTACGAGAAGAGCAAGCCCTTTTCCCTCGCGTTGGACGGCGGCCAATCCGGCTTAGATCCGCGCAACGCGCACGCAGCCTCTGACGGCGGAGGTGAGAACGCACGTGTTCGGGGTGATGCGCTACGGGCGATCGAGTGGAGCGAATTGACGGCACGGCTGAACGCCGCGCGCGACTTGCGGCGGGAGCTACGCGAAGAGGCAATCTTGTGCGCAGGTTCCTCTGGTGCGAGCTTCGGCGACGCGGCGGCGAGCTTTTTCAAAGAATTGGGGCAAGGCGAACGCCCTGTTAACCCGGAAGACTTAGAAGACTGCAAAGCCTCTTACGGCAGACCCCCTTTTAAAGCGGGGGTAGCCGCAACAGGTGACGCGAGAGACGAAGTATGATCGAGAACCAGGATATCCGCCCCGCTCAGGTGATTGGCCCGCTCGGCGAACCGCTGACGCTGGATGACCTGCCGTCGCCCAACACAAAGCGTTGGGTTATGCGCCGCAAGGCCGAAGTCGTCGCGGCGGTGAACGGTGGACTGCTGACGATTGATGAAGTGCTTGAGCGTTACAGCCTCACTCTCGAGGAGTTCGCCTCCTGGCAGCGCGCGATGGACCGTTCCGGCATGAAAGGCCTGCGCGTGACCCGCATTCAGAAGTATCGCGAAGAGTACGAGCGCAAGCTGCGCTACTGATTTTCGCGACGCGCAACGGCTCGCGAAAAGGTTCTCCCACAAACGGCCAAACACTTTACCGAGGTTCTCTCCTTCCCGGTTTTCCGCTAGTCTTGCGCGTGTCTGCGATGGGATCAGCGCGATCCGACAGGTGATATGCGGGCATGGAGAGGTGCATATGTTTGGGTTCATTTGGTTTATCATTATGGGCGGGATTATCGGCTGGGTTGCCAGCATGGTGATGAATCGCGACGCTCAGATGGGATATTTCTGGAACATCGTGGTCGGGGTTGTGGGATCATTTATCGGCAACTCGTTGTTCGCCTTTATCCTCGGAAATGGCACAATTGGCGCCTGGCCGCCCGATATCATGGGGATTATCTCTGCGCTGATTGGGGCGATCGCGCTGCTTGGGGTGCTGAATTTCTTCCAGCGCGGCAAAGTGAGCGGTTAACACCCAAAAGGAAGCTAGCGACCAAAAAGGGCGGTGCACGATCGGGTTGCGCCGCCCTTTTTGCGTGCGCGTTAACACTTAGGGGCGATGTGGCAGGGAACTGGATCACAACGCTCTTCGTCTAGTCAAAGACGCTGTCAGTCGAACCGATCGTTGCCCCAAGGTGTCCTTGCGTTCTAAGGGCCTTGCTCTCGGTGACTTACAGAGGTAATACACTTGGCATTACAAAGGCTCCGCGGCGGATCTCAGGCCGGCCGTGGCTCTTTGGCTTAGGAAGACCGCAATGAACTACGCAACAACGATTTCAGCCGAAGCAAACCCGACTGTGGACACCGCCATGAGCGGGGCTGCGGCCGGACGCACTGCGCTAGCTCATAGGCCGCTGCTTTTCATCGGCGCAATCGTGTTTGCGGCCCTTCTTGTTGCCGCTGCCTATTTCGCGTGGGCGGGCGGTGGCCCCGACGCGCCGGCGGACGACGAATCGCAAGCGCCGGTCGTGACTGTTGTTGCGCCGGGGAGGACAACACTGAACAGCACAATTGAGGCACCTGGCCAAATCGCTGCTCGTCGCGCGATGCCCGTCGGAGTGGAAGGCGAAGGCGGCCGGGTGATTTCCGTTCCGGTCGACGCGGGCGAATGGGTGAGCAAAGGACAGGTCCTTGCGGTGATTGATCGCTCGGTGCAGGTCCAGCAGGCAGCGGCGCAGGCGGCCCAGATTGAGGTTTCGAAAGCCGATGCCGCTCTTGCGCAAGCCAATCTCGATCGTGCGTTGAAACTGGTCGAGAAGGGCTTTGTCTCAACCGCTGACGTTGATCGCCTTACAGCAACCCGCGATTCGGCTGAGGCCCGTGTAAAAGTCGCCGAAGCGCAATTGCTCGAACTGCGGGCGCGCAACGCACGCCTGAATGTCGTCGCGCCGGCCTCGGGCTACGTGCTTGCGCGCAATGTCGAGCCGGGCCAAAGCGTAAGCGCGGGCACGGCGGCGCTGTTCACGATCGCCCGAGGCGGCGAAATGGAAATGCTCGCGCAGGTCAGCGAAGCGCAGATGGTTGATCTCTCGCAAGGCGTTAGCGCTCAAGTGACGCTCGCTGGATCAGACAAGTCCTTTTCGGGTCAGGTCTGGCAGCTTTCGCCCACGGTCGATCAAAACACACGGCAGGGCACTGCTCGTGTTGCGCTTGCCTTTTCAAGAGAGCTTCGTCCCGGTGGTTTTGCCACGGCGCGCATCAACGGCGGCACATTGACCGCGACGGTGCTTCCGGAAAGCGCTGTCCTCGCCGACGATGAAGGCGCCTTCGTCTATGTGGTGGATCAGGAGAACAAGGCGGTTCGACGTTCGGTGACGATCGGTCGCGCCACAGAGCAAGGCATCGCAATCACCGAGGGTCTTTCGGGTGACGAACTGGTCGTCCAGAGCGCTGGCGGTTTCCTTAGTCCGGGCGAAACCGTCAATCCACGCCGCAGTGAGACATGATGGAGCAGTGCGCGCTGATCAGCCGCGCGCAGCGGACCATCGCAGTTGAACGCGGTACAATTCGGCTGAGACACGGGTCTCTGCGGGTACAATTTCAGGGCACGCATCGCAGATGAACATCAACCAAATCTCCGCTTGGTCCATCCGCAACCCAGTCATCCCACTGGTTTTGTTTGCGGCGCTTCTTCTGGCCGGGATGGTCAGCTTTTCGCGTATGGACGTGACAAACAACCCCGATGTCGACTTTCCTGGTGTCGAGGTAACGATCTCACAGCCTGGCGCCGCGCCATCGGAAATCGAAAATCAGATCACGCAGCGTGTTGAGAGCGCGCTTCGCTCGATCAACGGCGTCAACTCGCTCCAGTCTTCGGCGGGAGAAGGCTATTCCGGCACATTCGTCGAGTTCGAAATCGGGACCGATATCACCCTTGCGCTTAGCGAGGTGCAGACCGCGATCGACAGCGTGCGCCCGACCCTCCCCGATGGAATTCTCGAACCGCAAATCCAAAAGGTGAACGTCGTTGGCGAGTCGATAGGATATATCGCCGTCGAGGCCAACGATATGACGATCGAAGAGCTGAGCTGGTTTATCGACGATACGGTCTCAAAACGCTTGCTTAAGATCGAGGGTATGGCGGAGGTTGGCCGCTTTGGCGGAGTGAGCCGCGAGATCGAAGTGATCCTCGACCCGGCCAAGATGCAGGCGCTCGGCGTCACCGCGACGCAGATCAACAATGTGCTGCGTCAGGAGAATATCAACGCCTCAGGAGGCCTGGCCGAGGTTGGGGGTACGCGCCAATCGCTGCGTGTGCTGGGCAACAGCGACAGCGCTTACGATCTTTCGCAGCGGCAGATCCAGCTGGGAGGCGGTCGCACGGTTCGGCTGGCCGATGTGGCAACCGTTCGTGATGGCTACGCCGAGCGCACATCCATCAGCGAAGTTGGCGACAAAGAAGTCGTCAACTTCTACATGAACCGCGCGCGCGGTGCGTCGGATCTGGCCGTCTATGAACAGGCCCTCGAAGAGCTCGAAAAGATCGAGCAAGAGACCTCCGGAATCCGTTTCATCCGCATGGGCACAAGCACCGACTACACGCGCTTACAATACGAAAGTTCCATGTCTGCGCTGATTGAAGGCGCCATTCTCGCCGTCGTTGTGGTGTTCCTGTTCCTGCGTGATTGGCGGGCTACCGCCATCAGCGCGGTGGCGATCCCTTTGTCGGCGATACCAACCTTCTTTTTTATGGACCTGATGGGCTTCAACCTGAACTTCCTCTCGCTACTCGCGCTCGGGCTTGTAGCGGGAGTGCTGGTCGATGACGCGATCGTCGAGATTGAGATCATCGTGCGGCATATGCGAATGGGCAAGACCGCCTATCAGGCGAGTATCGACGCGGCGGATGAGATCGGCCTCCCGGTCGTTGCCACCAGCTTTTGTATTGTGGCGGTGTTCTTACCCGTTGGCCTGATGCCCGGCATTTCGGGTGAGTTCTTCAAGAACTTCGCCTTCACCGTGGTCGTCGCGGTACTCATGTCGCTCGCAGTGGCGCGCATGGTAACTCCGCTTATGGCGGCCTATTTCCTCGAGACGAAGGGCCACGCTGCGCATGGCGAGGGCCCGATGATGGACCGCTATATAAGGGTGCTCACCTGGACGCTCGACACCAGCAAAATGCGCGCGTTGCGCGACGGGATCCGCAAGCCGCGCTGGCCTTGGCTCTATGTGCCCAGTCTTGCTCTGACAGCGATCACACTGCTGATGGTGACCGTGCTCGCCATGTTCGAGTTGTTCAACGGCTCAGTTTCGGGTGCGATCGCGAGCGGGGTTGGCGCGGGGCCCTTGTGGCCTGGCCTCTCGGGTCTCAACATTGCGGAAACAGCGGGCCAAGCGGTGTCCGAAGACACCAACTCGTTCGGCTACAAACTCGTCTCCAAGATTTTCGAATTGGTTATCCTGGTAACCGTGTCGATCGGGGCCTTCCTGGCCGCGTTCGGCGGGTTCAGGCTGTGGGAGTTGCCCGCCGGCACGGGCACGCGCTACGCAGAAAGCACACGTTATCTCACCGCGCGCTTTTACGACCACCGCATCTGGATGCTGGGTATCGGCTGGTTCTCGCTTTTGGTGACGGTCCTGTTGTTTATGCAGACGCCAACGCAATTCGAGCCCAAGGTTGATCGCAATCGCAGCACGGTGAATATTGAAATGGTGCCCGGCACGACCTTGGAATCGACCAAGAAGGTCGTCGATCAGGTCGTCGCGATCCTCGAAAAAGAACCCGAATTTGATTACGCCCTTGAGCGGCACCGGGTGGGCAACGGCTCGGTGTTTGTGAACTTGCGCGATGATCGCGAGCGCACGTCGATCCAGTTTGAGCGACAGCTTGCGCCCGAGCTGGCCAAGATTCCGGATGCGCGGGTGCGGTTTCAGTCGCAGAGCGGAGGCTTTGGCTCAGGCCGGGATATCTCGCTTATGCTGGCCGGCTCTGACCCCGATCTGCTGGATACAACCGCGACCAATCTGATCGAGGAGATGAAGGGCCTCGATACGATTGTCGCGCCGCGGGTGAGTGGCGACCTCAATCGCCCTGAGCTTATCATTACGCCTAACCGCGAGATCGCAGCCGAACTGGGTGTCAGTACAATCGCGTTGAGCCAGACAATCCGTATCGCAACGCTCGGCGAAATCGAACAGAACGCCGCTCGCTTTTCGCTTTCGGACCGTCAGATTCCGATCAAGGTCAAGCTGGGCGAAGATGATCGAACCGATTTGACGACGATTGAAAATCTGCCTGTGCCAACCAATACTGGTGGCACGGTCCCGCTCTCGCGTGTGGCGAAGATCTCCTTCGGTGCTGGCCCGACGGTGATTCAGCGTTACAATCAAAACCGCCGCGTGATCATCGGCGCGGACTTGGCCGATGGCGTTCTCAAGGGAACCGCGACCGAGCAGATCAACGCGCTGCCGACGCTGCAGAACCTGCCCACGGGCGTGATTCGCGATGTGGTGGGTGAAGATCAGTGGCAGCAGGAGCTGCAAGACAGCCTCCAGATCGCAATTGTCGCAGGCTTCTTGCTCGTCTTTGCGTGCTTGGTCTTGCTGTACAAGCGCGTGATCAGCCCGCTGGTGAACATGACCTCGCTGTTGTTGGCGCCGTTGGGTGGCATCCTGCTGGTCTGGCTGTTGGGTGAGCCGCAATCGATGGCAGTCTACATCGGCATCCTGCTGTTGCTCGGCATCGTCTCGAAGAACTCGATTCTGCTTATCGACTTTGCGATCGAAGAGATGGCGCGGGGCACAGACAAACTTGAAGCGATGCTGGAAGCGGGACACAAACGCGCCCAGCCGATTGTGATGACCACGGTCGCGATGACGGCTGGCATGATTCCAACCGCGCTTTCGATCACGGGTGACGAAGCTTGGCGCAAGCCTATGGGCATCGTTGTGATCGGTGGTCTCATTATGTCAACATTGCTGACACTCCTGATCGTGCCAGCAGGCTTTAGCCTTGCTGACGGGTTCGAGAAGCGCGTGGGCCCATGGTTGCGTAAGCGGATGTTGACCTACAGGCCGGGTGATGACGGACAACCGCAGCGACCCGAACGCGTGGTGCCTCTTCCGGGCGGCGCGCCCGCTGCGCCACGTCCCGCCTCGCCTCTTCCGCCCGGGGCAGAGCCCGCTGAGTAACAGCGCTGCACACGGACGGTCTGGCCCGCGCCTCGCGATGCCTTACGTGACGTGGGGCCGGATTTCCGGCAAATAGATCGCGACATGCACGCGCCGCACACGCCTCCTCCACAATCGCGTTCGCCTTTTGGCGGCGAGCCGTTGAGCGAGGATAAGGCTAAGCGCATGCGGTGGAGCGCTACAGGCCTGCTCGCTGCGATGGCTCTGGTCTTCTTCACGACTCATGGCCCCGCCGTGGCGCCTGACGCACATCCAGCCTGGGGTTACCTCAACGCGTTCGCCGAAGCGGCTATGGTCGGCGGCCTGGCGGACTGGTTCGCGGTCACCGCTCTGTTTCGCCACCCGCTCGGACTGCCGATACCGCACACCGCGATTATTCCTGAGAACAAGGATCGAATAGCGGAGACGATGGCCGGTTTTCTTCGGCGCAATTTCCTTGTGCCGTCTGTGGTGGCGCGCCGGATGGCGGGCATGAACGTCGCACGCGCGATTGGTGACTTCCTCGTCGCGGGTCCAGAGGAAAACGGCGATGACACGCGGTCGCGTATCACCGCGGGCGCAGCGGAGATGCTCGCTGAGATTCTTGAGTCGCTTGATCCGGATCGTCTGGGGAATCAGGTGCGTTCTGGTCTGGCGGGACAATTGCACAAGCTCGATATCTCGCCCCTAGCCGGGCGCATGCTGCAGAGCATGATGACAGACAAGCAGCATCAACCCTTGATAAACGGCTTTATACGCTGGGCTGGACTGACTCTGGAAGACAACGAGGAAACGGTCAAAGAGGTAATCCATCGTCGCGCCAACTCGGTGATACGTTGGACGGGTCTGGACGAACGCATTTCAGCCAATGTCCTTGATGGCCTTTACAAACTGCTTGCTGAAGTGCTTGTCGATCCCGACCACCCGATCCGTTTCAAGATTGAAGAGGGTTTGCATAAGCTCGCGCAGGACCTGCAAAACGATCCTGAAACGCGCGATCGGGTTGAAGCGATGAAGCGTGACCTCATCGAAAATCCAGCCGTGGGCGAATGGTGGATGGGCGTGTGGGAACGGATTCGTCGATCGCTCATCAGTCGGGCCCGTTCCTCTGACACCCAGCTGGGAAGCGACATGCGCAAGGCGCTAATCGATCTGGGTCATGCGCTTAAGCAGGATGAACGCTTGCAGGACCAAATCAATCGTTTCGCCCGCCGCACCGCTGCGGGTGTGGCGACACGCTATGGCTCGGAGATCGTCACGCTTGTTTCAGAGACCGTAAAGCGCTGGGACGCGACGACGATCACCGGGCGGATAGAAAACGCTGTGGGGCGCGATCTTCAGTTCATCCGCATCAACGGAACGCTGGTTGGCGGGCTGGTGGGCATGACGCTGCACTTCATAACGGGTTTTCTGTAAGCGGTTAAAACGTGATCCAGTCTAGACCGGCCGACTAGGTAGCCTTCCGAGTTATTTGGAGGCGTGTGTGGCCGTTCTACAGCCGGATATGTCACAAGAAGACACGCCTCCTTCCAAACAGACGGTCCGTCTGGCGCGCGGCGCGCAAGTTGTGATAAACGGCGCGTTGGTCTCGGCCCGCGAGAGCTGTACGCTTGAAGTCGGTTCTGGTGCCTATGTCCTCACAGGCCGCGCGCTCTGGCCGGCGCGCAGTTCGCTGCGCAACCCGCAAGACGAGCTTTATTTCTCGCTTCTAGATTGCAGCGCGGACACTGAGCGTTTCACGAGCGAACGGTTTCGTCTCTTCGGTCTGCTCGGCGAAGTGGTGGCGCAGGATCGCACACATGAAGGCCAGCGCGAATGCGCCCAGTGCGCCGCGGCGCTTATGGGAGGCGACAAGGACGCGGCCGTTGAAAGCGCCGCGCGAATGGCTGCTAACGGCCTGAGACGCGGACGCACACGTACAAAAGTGCCCGGCGCGCGTGCCGAAAAGCGTCGGGCGGTTTCGGCCGGCGAGTGAGGCCGGGCGCTACCTCCTGATGCGATAGGAGATTGTGGTTTGGTAGAAGCTCGGCACGGGATTGCCTTCTTCATCAAGCGCGGGATTGAACCGCGCATGGCGCAGCATTAACAAACAGGCGGTGTCGTTGAAGGAAGCTGGACCACTATACTTGGTCACCTCGCAATAGCTTGCACGGCCGACTTTGTTGACGGTCATCCGCACGCCAACTGTGGCCTCTTGCCTCTCGCGCAAGAGATGGAAGGGGTAATTCGCTTGAATTTTCTTCGACCACTCCTCCAGTCCCTCCGGCGTGCTCGGAGTGCCCTTGGCGTAGGTGCCATCGCTTGCTCGTGTAAGACGCTCCGTCAGGCTTTTCGTACAGTCCATCAGCTGCTCCACGGCGGGCAGGAACGCGCCGAGCTTGAGCGAAATCGGCTCAATTACTCCCTTGGATACATCAAAAGACGTGATCGCTGAGTAGCGACCTTTGAGAGTTTCTTCTGAGACATTTTGGGCAAGGCTCGCCTTGGTGAGGTCAACCGTTTCTTCCTCTCGATCATCTAGTAAGTCTTGCGCTTCGACCATCTGTTCCGGTTCGAAAGAAATCGGCTGTACGCCAAACATTGTTAGGACCGGTCGTCCCTTGCTCGACTTAGCGGCGATAAAGTTGCGAGCTATGGGTTCGCTCGGGGCGAAGGCCGTATAGACCGTGGCTCCATATGGGCTGCGCACAGGCCGTCCGATAAGGGTTATGTTGACGCCAGGCCCCGGCCCGCCCTTGTCAATCCACAGGGTGAGCTTGTCCTCCTCGGTGCCAAAGTTGCGGCTGATCCGGCACTTGTCTTCATACTCGCGCAAGCGCCAGTCCGAGGTCGGCTCCAGGACGAGCTCGGCGGCAAGGCTGGGTGCAGCGGTGAAAGCCGCCAAAAGCCCGGCAACCATCGCGGTGAGAGAGAATCTATGGAACGGTTTCATGATGACCCTTCAAAAGAGGCGCTCGCCTTTCGCCCTATTGCAGCGAATAGCTGATCGAAGTGGCGTAGAACGAGCGCATTGGCTGGCCTTGCGCATCGCGCGCCGGTTCAAACTTGGCGCGGCGCATTTGCCGGCAGGCGGGCGAATCGAGGCGCTCGTTCTCAGTTGAGGCTTCTAGGAAGCACTCCGACATGGTGCCGTCCGCTTCGACGATTACGCGCATGCGAAAGACGCCAGTTTCACGCCGGTTCAAGGCGTCCCGGGGATATTCGCGGGCAATGCGCTGCGAGACCGACTTGCGGTTGGTCCATACCGGCCAGCGATAGGCCTCGTGCTTTTCCGGATCGAGGCCCCAGCTGCGCAAGAGATCCGAAGTGCAGACATTGAGCGCCCGGAACGCCGGCATCATATCGCCGGTTTCGAAGCTGACGACCTTGTCGTCTTTCTTGAGCACGAAGCGCTCTATCGTCGCCGCTTCGTCAAGATCGACACCCGCCTTGGTCAAACGCGGGGTTTTGTCGCCCTCTTCGCTTACTGGCGCAAAGCGGCCGATATTGTAATCCGAGATAATGATCGCCGGGCCAATGCCGATTACATCGCCATGATAATAATGATCGAGCCGCGCGATCGGTTCGTCGCGCTCCGCGCCCAGCGCCAGATCGCTGGTTCGTTCGAAGCGTCCAAGCTCCGCTCCGGCAAAGGTCAATCCGAATCTGCCGCGTGGCGCCGCTTGCTCAAAGAAGATGAGATGAGGCTCATCCTCGGTGCCGAACAGCCGGGAAAGCCGGCAGCGATTTTCGGAGAAATCGATGTTCCAGGGTCGTAGCGGAGCCAGCTTTGTCGCACCCTCAAGCTGAGCCGCAGCCGCCGGAAACTGACTCTCTTCCGTCTTGTCTTTCTTATCCTTTGCCTCCGCAGCGAAATTCGGGGCGAGCGCGGCCAATCCACAAGCGGCAAAACCCAGGAATCGACGAGACGTCATAAATAAAACCTCCAGAGCTCCGAACGGCGCTCTGGAGGTTTTATTTCAAGTTACGCCGGTTGGCGCAAGTGTTTAGTCAAGCGCGCCCGTCAGTTCGGGAACCGCAGCGTAAAGATCGGCAACGAGACCAATGTCGGCGACCTGAAAGATCGGCGCGTCTTCGTCCTTGTTGATGGCGATAATGACCTTGGAATCCTTCATCCCGGCCAAGTGCTGGATCGCGCCCGAAATGCCGATCGCGATGTAGACTTCGGGAGCGACGATCTTGCCGGTCTGGCCAACCTGATAGTCGTTGGGGACGTAGCCCGCATCAACAGCCGCGCGCGAGGCACCGATGGCTGCGCCAAGCTTGTCAGCGAGCGGATTGATGATGCTGTCAAAGGTCTCGCTGTCCTTCAGAGCCCGTCCGCCTGAGACGATGATCTTGGCGCTGGCGAGTTCGGGACGGTCACCGCCATCCGCGATTTCGCTGCTGACGAAGCTGGAGAGGCCTGCATCGCCCTGCCCGCTCGCGTCTTCGATCGCTGCCGAGCCGCCTTCGGGCGCGGCCTTGTCGAACGACGTTCCACGCACGGTGATGACGAGCTTGGGGTCCGAGCTCTCAACGGTCGCGATGGCGTTTCCGGCGTAGATCGGACGGGTGAAGGTCTTGGGGCCTTCGACCGAAAGAATGTCTGAGATCTGCATCACATCGAGATGCGCAGCGACGCGCGGGGCGATGTTCTTGCCCGACGTGGTCGCCGGCGCGAGGAAGGCATCATAGCCTTCCATCAGGCCAGCGATCAGCGGCGCGACATTCTCAGCGAGGCCGTTAGCGTAAGCCGCGTCATCGGCTTTCAGGACTTTGGAAACGCCAGCGATCTGGGCGGCCGCCTCGGCAACCGCGCCGCAGTCGTGACCGGCGATCAGCGCGGTGACATCGCCCAGCTTGCCCGCCGCGGTGACCACGGCGAGCGACGCGTAATAGGCCGAAGAATTGTCGTGTTCGACGAGAATGAGAGTGTTCATCTGTCTTTCCTTTCCCGATGGGCCGCTTAAGCGATCCCCATTTCCTTGATCTTGGCGACGAGCGCGGCGACGTCTTCGACCTTTTCACCAGCCTGGCGCACTGGTGGTTCGGCGACATTGGTTGTGGTGAGGCGCGGGGAGATGTCGACACCGAAATCGGCCGGAGCCTTGGTATCCAATGGCTTCTTCTTCGCCTTCATGATGTTGGGCAGCGAGGCGTAGCGCGGCTCGTTCAGGCGAAGGTCGGTGGTTACAATGGCGGGCATGGTCAGCTTGACCGTTTCTAGACCGCCGTCGACTTCGCGCTTCACTTCGACGCTGTCGCCATCGACCGCGACGGTGTTGGCGAAGGTGCCCTGCGGACGGCCCATCAGCGCAGCGAGCATCTGGCCGGTCTGGTTCGAATCGTCGCTGATCGACTGCTTACCCAGGAGGACGAGGCCGGGCTGCTCTTCGTCAGCGATTGCCTTGAGGATCTTGGCCACCGCCAGCGGTTCGACGTCTGAGCCAACTTCATCTGGGGTCTCCACGAGGATTGCGCGGTCCGCACCCATGGCGAGCGCGGTGCGCAAAGTTTCCTGTGCCTTGGCCGGTCCGATCGAGACCGCGATGATTTCGGTCGCCTTGCCTGCTTCCTTGATACGGATGGCTTCTTCGACGGCGATTTCGTCGAAGGGGTTCATGCTCATCTTGACGTTGGCGAGGTCCACGCCCGTGCCGTCGGCTTTGACGCGCGGCTTCACGTTGTAGTCGATCACCCGTTTGACGGGCACGAGGATTTTCATCGGATTGTCCTTCCCTTACCTGCCCAGAATCGGCGGCGCGTCTGGGCTCTTAAAGCTCTTGCTGGCGCGATTAGCTCGCGTTTACGTAAACGTCAAGTTCGACCGGGTCGCATTTTTCTCAGGAGCCGTGTCGAATCGAGAGCGCGGCCTTCGTCTTCTCTACATCAACCTCTGGCCTGGATGCACTATGCATTGCATGAGTATGTGGCCGGCCAGCTTCATCGGGAGAAGTGCAATGTTTGCAACGGGACGAGTGTTTGGATCAGCCTTGGCAGCGTTTGCCCTATTGGCACCAGCGGCGGTGATCGCGCAAGCGTCACAGCAGGAAACGCGAATTGGTGAGGAGGGCTTCGTCTCGCCTCCCGCCACATTTGTGCAAGTGGACTGGCTAGTCGGCCAATGGGAAGGCGAGGGCATTAGTGGCGCGCCCGCGATGGAGAGTTGGTTGAAGCCAGTCGGCGGAACAATGGTCGGTACGTTCGTGCAGGAAGGCGCGGACGGCACCATCATGTTCACCGAGCATATGTATCTGATGCAGAAGAACGGCACTCTTGCGCTCAAGCTCAAGCATTTCAACGCTGACCTGACCGGGTGGGAGGAGAAGGACGACATGCTTACCTTCCGCTTGCTCGCGATCGAAGAATGCGCCGCCTATTTCAACGCGCTGACGTTGCGCTGTGCGGATAAGGAGAGGCCGGGTGAGGGGCTAGTGGCCGCGGTGCGGATGCAATCGGGTGGGGAGTTGGTGTTTCGGTTTAGATCGGCAGAGTGATGCGCGGTTTAGTCGCCGTCCACGCCCAACTCATATCCATCGGGAGGAGGCAGAGGCTCACCCTTCTCGTCCAAGCCGTAGGTAGCGATCATTCGCACCACATCCAAAGCGATCGCCGTTGGGTGTGAGTGGCGTCTGGGAGAACCTGACCATAGGCTAAGGCCTCGCGGTTCTTTTCGAAGGTACTTTCGGGGGATGGGCTTTCGCTCTCGCGCGACGTGGCGCCCGAACATGCCTCGGCGGACCTTGGGACCCGGCGGCTCAAGACCGGAGAAGCGCTTCTGCCAGGTCCAGATCATATAGAGGCGAACGTGATAATCGACCCGCTCTTCATATAGGCTCCCAGCTCCGTCTGGAGTTTTGAGCAAAGGCAAGGCAAGCAACTCGGCCGCTTTGCTCTCTTTGGACGTGAGTTCATCCCATTCGACCCACTCGAGCCGGTCCGAATACTCGTCTGACCGGCCAACGGTCACGGCAAAAGGGATGATGAAGCTGAGGCCAAACTCAGCGCCGCCCAGCTTTCGGTTCTCTTTCAGATCTCGCGCGCCCAGCTCGTAAAGCCCGCGCGCGTTACGCTTGCCAAACATCGTAACCTTCCAATCGCTGCTGTGCCTTTACCGGCAACCGATTGGAAAATTGCAAACAGCCTCAAGCCGCCTTCTTAACCTCAGCGACGATCTTCTTCGCCGCGTCGCCCAGATCGTCGGCGGGGACGATGGCGAGGCCGGAATTGGCGAGGATTTCCTTGCCCGCTTCGACATTGGTGCCTTCAAGGCGCACCACCAGCGGAACCTGCAGGTTCACGTCCTTGGCCGCCTGCACCACGCCGTTGGCGATGATGTCGCACTTCATGATGCCGCCGAAGATGTTGACGAGGATACCCTCGACCGCGGGGTCTTTCAGGATGATCTTGAACGCCGCTGTGACCTTCTCGGTCGTCGCGCCGCCGCCCACGTCGAGGAAGTTGGCCGGAAACGCGCCGTTCAGCTTGATGATGTCCATCGTCGCCATGGCGAGGCCAGCGCCGTTCACCATGCAGCCGATATTGCCGTCGAGCTTGATGTAAGCGAGGTCAAACTCGGAGGCTTCAACTTCAGCGGGGTCTTCCTCGGTCTCGTCGCGCATCGCCTCGATCGCCGGGTGGCGATAGAGCGCGTTGCCATCAAAGCTCATCTTGGTGTCGAGCACCAGCAGATGCGCCTTGCCGTCCGCGTCCGGCTTGGTTTCGACCAGCGGGTTGATCTCCAGCATGTCGCAATCGCTGGCGATGAAGGCGGCGTAGAGCTGCCCCGCAAGCTTCTGGCACTGCTTGTTGAGGTCACCGTCGAGACCCAGAGCAAACGCTACAGCGCGGCCGTGATGCGGCATGAAGCCTTGTGCGGGGTTGATCGTGATCGTGGTGATCTTTTCCGGCGTTTCATGCGCGACGTCTTCGATGTCCATGCCGCCTTCGGTCGAGGCGACCATGGCGACGCGGCCCGTAGCGCGGTCGACCAGCATGGCGAGATAATATTCGCTCTCAATGTCCACGCCGTCGGTGACGTAGAGGCGGTTGACCTGCTTGCCCGCTTCACCGGTCTGGATGGTCACCAGCGTGTTGCCGAGCATTTCCTTGGCGTGGCTTTCGACCTCATCGAGCGAGAAGGCGA
>CALCCG010000175.1 GCA_937899785.1 uncultured Erythrobacter sp.
CGCGAGCCGGTGCCGCTCGCGCCGTTCCAACCCGGCGTCCTGCGACCAAACGGCAATTCTCCGTTGACGCTGCTCGACTTTGGCACCGACACCGCGTCGCCCAAAGACCGTGTGGTTGTTTCGACCACACTGGCGGAGAACATCATCTTTGAACGCGTGAAGTAAGCCTGCCTGCCCGCTTCACGACTGGTCGATCCGCGACAGCATTCGTGCCGCGTTGTCGTTGCCCGGATCAAGTTCGAGGACTTTCGCGTATTGCTCGCGCGCTTCGGCAAGCTTCCCCGCCTCGAACAGCGCTTCGCCAAGGCTGTCATGCGCGTTGGGCGAGCTTGGGAAACGCGCGACATTAAAGGCCAGCGCCTCAATCGCTTCGGCGCCCCGTTCCTGCGCAAGGAAGGTGTACCCAACCTCGTTCATGAAGCCCTCGATACCCGCCAGATCGAAGCGATCGCCCGCTTCCTCCGCCTCCTCGACCGCAGCGATAACCTCCGCCGCTGTCATGTCCGCGTAACCAGGCGCCGCGACCAGCATCGGCAAAGGTGGCGCGGTGCCTGAGACAATCTCTTGGATGAGCATCCGGGCCAAGGGCATCGCCAGCCCCTGATTGGTTTGATCGTCGGTGCACACCATCGCGCCAACGCCGTGGTCGGGGGCGTAGCGGACATTAGCGCGCGCGCCGCCTCCGCTGTGGCCAAAGGACAGAACATCGTCGTTGTATTCGATCACGCTGCCCAGACTGTAGTCGCGAAACAAATGGGCATCCTTGAGGAGAGTGTCTTTCCAAACATCGGCAGAGATGACCGTCCCCGCGTTCACAGCCTTGAAGAAAGCCGCCATGTCCGCCGCCGTCGTCTCATACCCGCCTGCGCTCTGGATCAAGGCTGGTTGCGTCTCGTCCAACGTAGCGGGATGCGCGGTCGAGACCATGCCCGCCGGTTGAGTAATCGTCTCGCGGACCAAAGTTGCGAAGTCCTTGCCCAGCCGATCCTGCAGAACCATCTCGCCGACCGCATACCCCGATTGCCGGTAGCGAGAATATTCGCCGGGCTGGTAGTCGAGCGGCTCGTCCCGCAGCACCTTATAGATCGCCGCGTTCGTCGATTTGGCGTCCGATGCGAGGTCCGCAAATTCGTCCTTGTTGACGATCATCGTGATACCCGATGAGTGGTTGAGCAGGCGATAAAAGGGAATGTCGCGCCAGTCCGCCGGGGCAGCGGCAATGTACGAGCCGATGGGGGCATCAAGGCGTAGCGTACCCTTCGCGTCAAGACTGGCGTAGGTCAGCGAAGCCAGCACTTTCGTGGCTGAAAAAAGCCCGCAGCGCGTGGTCGCAGTGAAGGGCTGTCCGCCCAGCGATTCCCCAAAGCCTTGCGCCAGCACAGTGCGATCGCCAGAGACGGCGGACACGGCAAGACCCGTTACCCCAAAGGCCTCCATCATTTCCGGGATGCGCTCCGCGGTCTTGAGCTGGGCAACGTCGGATGAATTTGACCCCTGCTGGTCCGCTATCCCCGTTCCGCTGCACCCCATGACAATTATCGCGCCAGCGAATGGCCAAATCTTCATCTTGCGTTCCTCCAAAGCGACTACATGTGTAGTCATTTGCTAGTGTCAGCGTATGGGTGCGTCAATCGGACCACTTGGCTGAAACGGATGACGCCAAGGCCTGCGCAGGGCGGTGTCAAACCACAAATGGCCCAAAGCACGCGACGCTTGCAGCCGCCTATCGGATAGTCACAAGCTTATGATTTTCATGCACTTTTCAGTTTTTCACCATCCGTTTGAACGCGTTGATGCCGCGCGATCAAGGCGGCTTAACCCGCCGCGATAGTGGTGCTAGAACCGCCAGAAGGAGGCAATTGGCACGCACCTTTTGGACAAATTGGCTCGGCCCAATCAAGGCTGCCGGCCTATCGGAAGAAGGGCCATCCACGCATTAGCCGAGCCGCCATGTGAACGCCCATGACACGATTTCAACGCACCGCCCTGAACCCTTGCGCAACGCTTGTCATCGCCCGCGCTGATCCCGCGCCCGTTTACGCCCAGCTGCTGACGCAGTAGCGCGCGAAGATATTCAATGGAGAAATTGCCAACGGCGAACGATTGCCAGCCTCCCGGCCTCTGGCCAAAACGCTGGGGGTGTCGCGGCGCACGATTGTCACCGCGTTTGAAGAGCTGGGCGCGGAAGGGCTGCTGGAGACCCGGCATGGCGACGGCACCTACTGCGTCTTTGACGAAGAGGTCTCGGCGCGCACGGGAAGCACCGGCCCATCCTTGCAGCTTGCGCAGGACCAAACGCAAGACAGTCTTGAAAAGGATCACGCAGTGCTGCCCTTCTCACGCAAGGGGATTGATCCGGGTGCCTTGTCGATCAAGGCGTGGAGCGCCGCGGCGGCCCGGGCGCAGCGCAAGCTTTCAACAAGCCACCTTTTCGGCTCGCTTCCCGGCGGCCTTCCAAGATTGAAGGAAGCTTTGACCAAGCACATCCTCGCCTTGCGCGGCATAAGCGTTGATCCCAGCCAGGTGATCATCACCGCCGGGATAAGGGAATCGATCGATCTGGTGACCGAGATGCTGCCCTCGCTGCGATGCGTGGCGGGCGAAGAGCCTTCGAACGAGCGGATCCGCAAAGTGATTGAGAGGTCGGGTGAAATACGGCCCCGATACCAGCCTTTGGCGGTGGATCAGGATGGAGCAGGTTTTGGTGCGCTTGAGACCGCACAACCCGTCGATGCGGTGCTGATCACCCCTTCGCACCAATACCCCATGGGCATCACGCTCTCGCACGAGCGACGGCTGGATCTCTTGGCCCGGCTGGGCGACAGCGACACCTGGATCTTCGAAGACGATTACGGTGCGGCCGTTCGCTATTCCGGAGCCAACATCCAGCCCATCTTCGAACTCGATAGCCGCAAGCGCACGATCTATTTCGGCTCCTTGTCGACGATCCTTTTCTCCAATCTTCACCTCAGCTTTCTGGTGGTTCCCAAGGACAAAGTCGGGCCGATAGTGCGGATTCAGGAAAAGAAGGGAAGCCTTGCCTCCATTCTGGCGCAGGGCGCTTTGGCCGAGTTCATGGACTGCGGCGCGTTCGCTCAGCATCTCCTTGAACTGCGACGATGCAGCCAGATCAACTACACCTTCCTGATCAACGAGGTCCGAGCGAAGTTGAGCGAATGGCTTGAGCCGATCCCGATTGATGGCGGCGGAAGCTTTGCCGCGCTCGCTCGTGATCCTGCCATGGACGATGAAGCGGTGGCGCAGGCCGCCCGGGCGGTGGGCATAGATCCTGCGGCGTTGTCGCCCATGTATTTTGATCCGGCTGCGTCCAAGCCGGGACGGGGTTTCGGATTTATGGGCACCTCGCCCGAGCAATCGCGCGTGGCGGTGGAACGCTTGCG
>CALCCG010000176.1 GCA_937899785.1 uncultured Erythrobacter sp.
GTCGCTTGCCTATGCGCGACTGCGACCCGGGTGATCTCCAGCGTTTTGAGCGTTTCGAGGATTTTGATCTCATTCTCAGCATCGAGATTGGCTGTGCCTTCGTCGAGGATCAGCACTTTGGGGTCAGGGTAGAGCGCGCGGGCCAGTAGAACGCGCTGCAATTGCCCGCCGGACAGCACAGAGCCCATATCGCCGACCAGCGTCTCATAGCCCATGGGCATGGCCTCGATCTCACTGTCGACCTGTGCCATGCGCGAGACCTCGCGCACGCGCCCCATATCGATCTCAGGGTCGAAAAAGGCGATGTTCTCGGCGAGTGAACCAGCATAGAGCGTGTCGCCCTGCGCCACTGAACCAATGCAGCGGCGATATTTGATCTTACGGTAAGAGGAGATCGGACGCTCGCCCAAACGGATTGCGCCTTGGGTTGGCTCAAACAGCCCCATCAGGACCTTCATCAAGGTGGTCTTACCGCCGCCTGAAGGCCCCGTGATCGCAATGAACTCGCCCGGTTCTATGGTGAGGCTTACGCCGTTCAACACCATCGGTTCATTCGTGCCGTAGCGGTAGGACACGCGGTCCAGAACCAGCGGCTTGGTGAAGTCGGGCTCTTCGTTGCTTTTCTCAACCTCGCCCTCTTCCAGCGGGGAGAGCGCAATGTCCGCAATACGGGTCAGGTGGACTTTGACGATCTGATAGTTGATCGCCTGTTCGGTCAGCCGCATGCCCGCATCAAGGAATTGCTGCTTATACGCCTGGAACGCGAAGATCATGCCGACGGTGAGGAGACTGTCGAAGGCCAGGCTGATCGCGATATAGACGAACAGAACCCGCTCGGCGCCGATCACGAACTGGCCCATTGCATCGAACGCGGCCTGGAGACGGCCCAGCTTCACCTGCGCGTTGACCGCGTCCGCCTTGCTCTTTTGCCACAGGCGCTGGCGGTTGCCTTCTTGCCCGAACGCCTTGATCGCCGAGATGCCGCGCACGCTCTCGATAAAGTTGGAGTTCTCCTTGGCTTGCGTCGTGATGACGTCGAGATTGCGCAGCTTGATCGCTTGCAGGAAGGCGAGCCTGAGGCCCACATAAAGCGCCAGAGCCGCGCAGGCGACGCCGCCCAGGATCGGCGAGTAGACGAACATCAACGCAAGCGTCAGCACCGCCATCAACCCATCGATAAAGGCCGCGATCATACCCTGGCTGATCAACTGACTGATGGGCTGCGTCGAGCCAAAGCGCGAGATGATGTCGCCCACATGGCGCTTCTCGAAGTAGTCGAGCGGCAGGCGCACCAGATGGCGGAACAGGTTGACGATCACTTGGTAGGACAGCGAGTTCGACAGCGTCACCAGCACCAACGAGCGCAGCCAGCTTGCGAGCAAGTTGACGATGGTGAGCCCGCCAAAGCCGAGCGCCAGCATCAATAAGAGATCGGTGTCGAAGGCCGGGAACACTGTGTCGATCGAGATCTGGAGGAAGAAAGGCGTCGCCAGAACCACCAGCTGCATCACAAGGCTGAGGAGCACGACCTGCCGGATCGTGCTCCAGAACCCCGTCATCTTCGACCACAGCTGCGTTATGTTGAGCTGCTTGCGCTCAATCTTGGGCTTAAAGCTCTCGGACTTCAGAAGGTCGAGTGCTACGCCCGTCCATGAGCGCGAGACCTCCTCTTCGCTGAGCGCGATCGCACCGCGGGCGGGGTCATGAACATGGTAGCGCTTGCCGCGTATCCCGCCCGTGACCGCCGTGAGCACCACAAAGTGATTAAGGTTCCAATGCAGGATCGCCGGCATCGAGAGGTGCGGCATGTCCTCGATCTCACCGCGAAGAGGTCGTGCGTTGAAGCCGATGTCCTCGGCAACCTGCATGACCTGCTTGAGGTGCGCGCCCTTGAGGCTCATCCCATAGCGCTGGCGGAGCGCGATCAAATCGGTCTTGTAGCCGTGGAAGCCCGCCACCATCGCGAGGCACGCCAGCGCGCACTCGCTCGCCTCGCCTTGAGGGATGTAGGGGGTCTTCTGACGACCCGAGAACTCAACGAGATCGAGCGGGGCGTTCATGAGTTGCGCTTCATAACGGCGTTGAGCGGCTGGAGAAGCCAGGCAAGAAAGCTCTGACGCTCGAGCACAATGTTTGCTTGCAACGTCATCCCGGCCTGAAGCGGAGCGGGCTCACCGAAAGCCTCCACGCTTTGCTGGTCAAGCGCGACCTTCACCCGATAAACCGGCTCTTCAAATGGGAACGGGATATCGGTCTCACGAGGGTCTACCGCAATTCGCGCTATCGAGGTGATCTCGCCACCAAAGCTGCCAAAGCGCTGATAAGGGAACGCGTCGTATAGCAGGCGTGTCTCCTTGCCGGGCTCCACAAAGCCGATCGAACGCGTCGGGGCGTAGAGCTCCGCCGTTAGCCGCGCATTGTCCGGCACAATGACCATTAAGGGGCGAGCGGTGGTCGCGGCTCGCCCCTCTCCGGTCACCAGCGTTGCGACCCGCCCGCTGATCGGAGCTGTAATGACATAGCTTTGTTCGCCTTCGAGCCGTGCCTGTTCGGCCGACATCGACTGCAGGCTCTGGTTGAGGCGCGAGATGCCGTCGGCAGTATCGATGCTCACGCTTGCTAGTTGGCCACTCGCTTGCTCGGCGTCGGCCAAGCTGGCGGCGCGCTTCTGCTTTAGGTTCGCGAGCGACTGCTGAGAGGACAGCAGCGTCTGGCGCCGGCGTTCAAACTCGACCTTCGAGACAAAGCCGCGTTCCACCACATCGCTAACCTGGTCGAAAATCTGCTGGTT
>CALCCG010000177.1 GCA_937899785.1 uncultured Erythrobacter sp.
TCTATATCGGTGCCGAAGTGCATCCGGGCGACATTCTGGTCGGCAAGATCACGCCCAAGGGTGAAAGCCCGATGACGCCGGAAGAAAAGCTGCTGCGCGCGATCTTCGGCGAGAAAGCCTCGGATGTGCGCGACACGTCGCTGCGTCTGCCTCCGGGTGTGGCTGGGACGATCGTCGAAGTGCGCGTTTTCAACCGCCACGGGATCGAGATCGACGACCGTACCCGTGCGATCCAGAACGAGGAAATCGAACGTCTGCGCAAGGACGCCGCCGACGAACGTGGCATCCTCAACCGCGCAACCTACAACCGGCTTCGCGACATGCTGATGGGTCAGACCGCGTCAGCGGCGCCCAAGGGCGTCAAGAAGGGCATCCAAATCGGCGAGCAAGTTCTGGCCGACGTCGAGCGCCACGAATGGTTCAAGTTCGCGGTGGCGGATGACAAGCGTCAGGCGCAGCTCGAAGCGATCAAGAGCCAATACGACGAAGCCGTTGGCGGCATTGACGCCAAGTTTGAAGACCGCAAGGAAAAGCTCGAGCGTGGTGACGAACTCGCCCCGGGCGTGCTCAAGATGGTCAAGGTGTTTGTTGCGGTGAAGCGCAAGCTGCAGCCGGGCGACAAGATGGCCGGCCGTCACGGGAACAAGGGTGTCATCAGCCGGATTCTTCCAGTCGAAGATATGCCGTTCCTTGAAGACGGGACGCCGGTTGACCTTGTGCTAAACCCGCTGGGTGTGCCGTCGCGTATGAATGTGGGTCAGATCTTCGAAACCCACCTTGGCTTTGCCGCGCGTGGGGTCGGTATGCAGATCAAGGACGCGCTGGAAGAGTGGCACCGCGCCAACCCCAACGCTGAGGAAGACTACGCCAGCGCGCAGCCGCCCGAAGCCGTTCGTGAGCGTCTCAAAGACATTTATGGCGAGCAGTACCACCAAGATTTGAACGGTCGTTCGGCCGAACAGATCGTCGATCTGGCAGGCAATCTCACCGCGGGTGTCCCGATGGGCACGCCGGTGTTTGACGGTGCCCGCGAAGCTGATGTGACCGATATGCTGGTTCAGGCCGGCGTCCACTCGTCGGGTCAGTCGGTGCTGTTTGATGGCCGCACGGGCGAGGCGTTTGACCGCCGCGTGACTGTGGGCATCATCTACATGCTCAAGCTTCACCACCTCGTGGACGACAAGATCCACGCGCGCTCGATCGGGCCGTACTCGCTTGTCACCCAGCAGCCGCTGGGCGGTAAGGCGCAGTTCGGTGGTCAGCGCTTCGGCGAGATGGAGGTCTGGGCTCTGCAAGCCTATGGCGCTGCCTACACCTTGCAGGAAATGCTCACCGTCAAGTCGGACGACGTGGTGGGTCGCACCAAGGTCTACGAAGCGATCGTCAAGGGTGACGACACCTTCGAAGCGGGCATTCCGGAGAGCTTCAACGTTCTCGTCAAGGAAATGCGCTCGCTGGGCATGAACGTCGAACTCACCTCGCTGGGCGACGGCGAGGATGGCGACGGCGATATGCTGGAGGCTGCGGAATAAATGGAGAAGCTACTCACGTTCAGGCCTTGGTTTATCCGCGCTGTGGCGGGTTTGGTCTTGGCCCTGAGCGTGATCAGCCGTTTTGCGCTTGAGGGGTATAGTCCCAACGCGAGTAAGTGGGCCTTCTACGTACTTCTCGGAATCGCCTGTTTTCTTGTCGGACTAACAATCAAGCCCGCTCGATGATTTGACCCCTAGAGGGAATTTGAAAAATGAACGAACTGACCAAATTCACCAACCAGCTGGCCAAGCCTGAAACCTTTGACCAGATCCAGATCGGCATTGCCTCGCCCGAGCGCATCCGTTCCTGGTCCTTCGGCGAGATCAAGAAGCCCGAGACGATCAACTACCGCACGTTCAAGCCCGAGCGTGACGGTCTGTTCTGTGCGCGTATCTTTGGTCCGGTGAAGGACTATGAGTGCCTGTGCGGCAAGTATAAGCGCATGAAATACAAGGGCGTCGTGTGCGAAAAATGCGGCGTTGAAGTCACCGTCACCAAGGTGCGCCGTGAGCGTATGGGCCACATTGAGCTGGCCGCTCCGGTTGCTCACATCTGGTACCTTAAATCGCTGCCCTCGCGCATCGGCCTGCTGCTCGACATCCAGTTGAAGCAGCTTGAGCGCATCCTCTACTTCGAAAGCTATGTCGTGATCGAGCCGGGCCTGACCCCGCTTGAAAAGTACCAGCTGCTGACTGAAGACGAGCTGCTCGAAGCGCAGGACGAGTATGGCGAAGACGCGTTCAGCGCCGACATCGGCGCCGAAGCGGTCAAGGTCATGCTGATGGACCTCGATCTCGAGCAAGAGCGCGAAGACCTGATGGAAGAGCTGGCGACCACCAAGTCGACGCTCAAGCCCAAGAAGATCATCAAGCGCCTCAAGGTTGTTGAGAGCTTCATTGAATCGGGCAACCGTCCCGAGTGGATGATCCTTGAAGTCATCCCCGTGATCCCGCCCGAGCTGCGCCCGCTGGTGCCACTCGATGGTGGCCGTTTCGCGACGTCTGACTTGAACGATCTCTATCGCCGCGTGATCAACCGCAACAACCGCTTGAAGCGCCTGATTGAGTTGCGCGCGCCGGACATTATCGTCCGCAACGAAAAGCGTATGCTTCAGGAAGCCGTGGACGCGCTGTTCGACAACGGTCGCCGTGGTCGCGTTATCACGGGTGCGAATAAGCGTCCGCTCAAGTCGCTCAGCGACATGCTCAAGGGTAAGCAGGGCCGCTTCCGCCAGAACCTTCTGGGTAAGCGCGTCGACTATTCGGGCCGCTCGGTCATCGTGACTGGTCCCGAGCTCAAGCTGCACCAGTGCGGCCTACCCAAGAAGATGGCCTTGGAGCTGTTCAAGCCGTTCATCTACGCCCGTCTCGACGCCAAGGGTCTTTCGATGACTCTCAAGCAGGCGAAGAAGTGGGTTGAGAAAGAGCGCAAGGAAGTCTGGGATATCCTGGATGAAGTTATCCGTGAGCACCCGGTTCTGCTGAACCGCGCGCCGACGCTTCACCGTCTGGGCATCCAGGCGTTTGAGCCTGTGCTGATCGAGGGTAAGGCGATCCAGCTCCACCCGCTCGTCTGCTCGGCGTTCAACGCGGACTTTGACGGTGACCAAATGGCGGTCCACGTGCCGCTCAGCCTCGAAGCGCAATTGGAAGCGCGCGTGCTGATGATGTCGACCAACAACATCCTCTCGCCCGCCAACGGCAAGCCGATCATCGTGCCCTCGCAGGATATGGTTCTGGGTATCTACTACCTCTCGATGGAGCGTCAGGAGAAAACGCCGGAATTCCTCGAAAACGAAGACGGCACCAAGGAAGAGAAGCTGCCGCGCTTTGCCGACATGGCCGAAGTGCACCAGGCGCTCGAAACCAAAGCGGTCACGCTCCACACCAAGATTCTCGCCCGCGTCCCGCAGGCCGATGAGAACGGTGACGTGGTGATGAAGCGCTTTGTCACGACGCCGGGCCGGATGCTAATCGGTGAGTGTCTGCCCAAGAACCACAAGGTGCCCTACGACATCATCAACCGCCTGCTCACCAAGCGTGAGATCGGCGACGTGATCGACCAAGTTTACCGTCACACCGGCCAGAAGGACACGGTCCTGTTCGCGGACGCCATCATGACGCTGGGCTTCCGCCACGCGTTCAAGGCTGGCATTTCGTTCGGTAAGGATGACATGATCATCCCCGATGCGAAGGAAGGCCTGGTGGCTGAAACCAAGGCGCTGGTCTCGGATTACGAGCAACAGTACCAGGACGGTCTCATCACCCAGCAAGAGAAGTACAACAAGGTGATCGACGCCTGGGCCAAGTGTGGTGACCAGGTGGCCGACGCGATGATGGAGCGCATTAAGGCGACCCCCATCGACGACGACGGCAAGGAAGCCGAGATCAACTCGATCTACATGATGAGCCATTCGGGCGCGCGTGGTTCGCCCGCGCAGATGAAGCAGCTCGCCGGTATGCGCGGCCTGATGGCCAAGCCGTCGGGTGAAATCATCGAGAACCCGATCATCTCGAACTTCAAGGAAGGCCTCAACGTTCTTGAGTACTTCAACTCCACTCACGGCGCTCGTAAGGGCCTGGCAGATACCGCGCTCAAGACGGCAAACTCGGGTTACCTGACCCGCCGTCTGGTCGACGTGTCGCAGGACTGCACGATCGTGATCGACGACTGCAAGACCGAGAACGCGCTCGAAATGCGCGCGATCGTTCAGGGTGGTTCCGTGATCGCCTCGTTGGGCGAGCGGATCCTGGGCCGCACTGTGGCCGAGGACATCGTCAACGCGTCGACCGGTGAGATCATCGTCAAGGCGGGCACTCTGGTCGATGAGCCGATGGTGAAGGTGATCGAGGAGGCTGAAGTGCAGTCCGCCAAGATCCGCTCGCCGCTGGTCTGCGAAGCCGAACAGGGCGTTTGCGCGACCTGCTATGGCCGCGATCTTGCCCGCGGGACGCCGGTGAATATCGGCGAAGCGGTCGGCGTGATCGCCGCGCAGTCGATCGGTGAGCCGGGCACGCAGCTCACGATGCGTACGTTCCACATTGGTGGGGCCGCGCAGGTCAATGAAACCTCGCACCTTGAAGCGATCTCAGACGGTAAGGTCGAACTTCGCGACATGCCGACCATCACCGACAAGAAGGGCCGCATCCTCAGCCTGGCGCGCAACGGTGAGATCGCCGTGATCGACGCCGAAGGGCGTGAGCGTGAGATGCACAAGGTGCCCTACGGAACCGTGCTCTTGTTCAAGGACGGCGCGAAGGTGAAGGAAGGCGAGCGTCTGGCGGAATGGGATCCGTTCACGCTGCCGATCATCACTGAGCAATCGGGCGTGGTGAAGTATCAGGATCTGGTGGAGGGCTCGACGCTCGAAGAGCAGACCGATGACGCCACCGGTATTGCTCAGCGTATCGTTACCGAGAACCGCGCGACGGGCCGCAAGAAGAAGGAAGAGCTGCGTCCGCGTCTCACCCTTCTTGGCGAAGGGCAGAGCGAGGACGAAACCGAAGCGCAGCGCTACATGCTGGCTCCGGGCACGACGCTCTCGGTCGAGGACGGTCAGCAGGTTGACGCGGGCGACATCCTCGCGCGCGCCAGCCGTGAAGCGGCCAAGACCCGCGACATCACCGGTGGTCTGCCGCGGGTGGCTGAGCTCTTCGAAGCGCGTCTTCCCAAGGACAACGCGATCATCGCCAAGATTTCGGGCAAGATTGAATTTGTCCGCGAATACAAGGCGAAGCGTAAGATCGCGATCATCCCAGAAGAAGGCGATGCGGTTGAGTACCTGATCCCCAAGACCAAGGTGATCGACGTGCAGGAAGGCGACTTTGTGAAGAAGGGGGATACCCTGATCTCCGGCTCGCCCAACCCGCACGACATCCTTGAGGTTTTGGGTGTCGAGGCGCTGGCTGAGTATCTCGTCAACGAGATCCAGGAAGTCTACCGACTGCAGGGCGTGAAGATCAACGACAAGCACATCGAGGTGATCGTTCGCCAGATGCTGCAAAAGGTTGAGATCACCAAGGGTGGCGACACCACGCTGCTGCCAGGCGAACAGGTTGACCTTGCGGAAATGCTCGAGATCAACGGCAAGCTTGGCAAGGGTAAGGAACCGGCGGAAGGCACGCCGATCCTGCTCGGCATCACCAAAGCCTCGTTGCAGACTCGCAGCTTCATCTCGGCGGCCTCGTTCCAGGAGACGACGCGTGTGCTTACGCAGGCTTCGGTTGAGGGTAAGAAGGACACGCTGATCGGTCTGAAGGAGAACGTGATCGTGGGCCGTCTTATCCCGGCGGGCACGGGTGCGGGCATGAACCGCATGCGCGTCACCGCCTCGAGCCGCGATGCAGCCTTGAAAGCTCAGTGGAAGAAGCAGCAAGACGCTCTGGCCGCTGCGGGCGCTGTCGAGGAAGAGCCGGTGGCGGACGTGGTCCCTTCCGAAGAAGCCATGAAAGCGGCGATGGGTGGAGGCGAGACTCCCGCTGCGGAGTAAGCGTTCCCCAAAGGCTTGAGGAAAAACCCCGCCGAGGCCGTGCGCTTAGGTGGGGTTTTTTGTGTGCGTAGCGTGTAGGTGCTATTGATAATCGTTCGCGATATGTTAGGACTTGATTCGCAACGCCCAAGGAGGCCTTCGTGACCAAGCCTATTCGCCAGACGACCCCTGTATCCCGTATCATCGAAGACATGGCGCAGCCCATTCGGCTTGATTCGCTTGGCCCGATCGCGGGACGGTTTATCTATTCCTTGCGTCTCATCGCGCTGCACGAGCGGGTGAAGCGCGACCCCGTTCCCGAGCTTACAGTAAGGCTCGGCGGTGTTGAGATCGCGGCAAAATCGCTTGCGCTCAGTCAGGCGATCACTGCGACATGGCCAGAGAACATCCACGTCTCGCGCTTTTGCTGTCAGCTTCTGACACACGACGAGGCGACCATCGGGGCGCTGATTGATTGTGTCGAACAGCGCGACCGCGAGGGCTTCGAGGCCCAAGTGTACGGCTTGATCCGCCCCGAACGCGAGCACCGTTTGTGGGACGCCGTGCTCGCGCTGGTGATGGCGGAACACCACGCCGCCTGATCGGCGCGGTTTCTACCGCTTGCGGGGGCTCGCGGCGCTGTCTAACGCTTCGCCCCATCATGACCACAACTCGCTTTGCTCCTTCACCCACCGGCCGACTGCATGTCGGCAATATCCGTACAGCGTTGCACAACTGGATGTTGGCGCAAGAACAGGGCGACGCATTCCTCCTGCGCATCGACGATACCGATGCCGCGCGTTCCAAAGAAGAATATGTTGAGGCAATCCGCGAGGATCTCACCTGGCTCGGCATCGGCTGGACCCGCGAAGAACGCCAATCCGCGCGCCTCGACCGCTATGAAGCGGCGTTTGACCGCCTACGCGAGGCCGGCCGGATCTACCCGGCCTATGAAACACAGCAGGAATTGGAGCTGAAGCGTAAGGTTCTGCTCGGGCGCGGTTTGCCGCCAATCTACGATCGAGCTGCGCTAAGCCTTACCGAAGAGGAGCGCGCCGCCAAGGACGCGGAAGGCATCGCGTCGCACTGGCGTTTCAAACTCGACCATGACGAAGCGATCGCCTGGGAAGACGGAGTGCGCGGCAAAGCGCAGTTTGATCCGGCGCAGCTCTCCGATCCCGTTATCCGTCGCGCCGATGGATCGTGGCTCTATATGCTGCCGAGCACGGTCGATGACATCGAAATGGGGGTCACCCAAGTGCTGCGCGGAGAGGACCATGTCTCGAACACCGCGGTGCAGATCCAGATGTTCAGCGCGCTGGGGGCGGCTCCGCCGGCCTTCGCGCACGAAGCGCTGCTGATGGGTAAAGAGGGCAAGCTCTCCAAACGCCTCGGATCGTTGGGCTGCGACGCGTTTCGCGAGCGTGGGATCGAGCCTGAGGCGATTGTAGCTTTGTTGGCTCGGCTTGGAACGTCGCTGCCTGTGGAGCCGATCGCGGATCGCGACGCGTTGCTGACGACATTCGATCTCTCCACCTTCGGCCGCGCGCCCGCCAAATTCGACGATGCCGAACTGGAACGGGTGAACACCGCAATCGTCCACCAGATGGCCTTCGCGGCCATCAAGGACCGCCTGCCCGAGGGAATGGACGAAGCGGGTTGGCACGCGGTGCGTCCAAACGTTTCGACCGTAGCCGAGGTCAGCGAATGGTGGCGGCTGGTGACCGGACCGATCGAAGCGGTCGAGTTCGCGCCCGAGGACAAGGCCTATCTGAGCGAAGCGGTGACAACGCTCGAATGGGGCGAGGATCCCTGGGGTGCGCTTACCTCGGCGCTCAAGGTAAGCACCGGACGCAAGGGCAAAGCGCTGTTCCTCCCGCTGCGTCAGGCGCTCACCGGTATGAACCACGGACCTGACATGGGTGAGCTGCTGCCGCTGATTGGCAAAGAAGCGGCGAAAGCGCGGCTGCAGCGGGCGGCGCAATAGAGAGCCTAACACCACTTTATCGCCTTGGCAATTTTGCAGTAATACCGTACACTTAGCAGAGGTGGAGTACTTGTTCTGGGGCTGCCGTGTTCAAGACTTTTTTTGGCATCATCCAGATTGCCTACGCTCTCTTTCTCTACGTCTCTCTTATCCATCGTGCGGGTTTGAGCGAGCCAACCAATTTGTATGGGATCTGGACGATCGTATGGATTGTACTGGCGTTCATCCTGTTCGGGCGCGGCCTTTACAACGCGTTGTGGCTCCTGCCGACGGATAAGGAATTTCATTACGCGTACACAGAGGTGACCGTGACCAACGGGGTCGGTTCCGCGCGCAACGTGTTCCAGTCGCAGCATGGTCGGCTTAACGGCCTTGTCGCTGGCCTGACCACTCTGGGCGCAGTCTATTACGCGTTTGTCTCCATCGACGACGGGCGCGCCTACGACGATGCGCTTGCGAACCCGCTGTTTCAATTGCTTGATGTCTTTTCGCAATTGTGGACCGGGCTCTTGAGCCAATTGCTTACCAGCCTCTTTTCGTAGGGCTGCCCGCGCCTCAATCAGCTCCCATGCTTCTCCAGTTCGTCGCCTTTGAGCGTGACGATATGCAGCAAATTGGTCGCGCCGGGAGTGCCGAAAGGCACGCCAGCCAGCACGATCTGCTTGGAGCCCGCCGCGCCGAAACCGTGGCGCAGCGCCATGCGCTTGCCCTTGGCGATCATCTCTTCGAAGCTGCCAATATCCTTGGTTGCCACCGCGTGAGCGCCCCATAAGAGAGCCACGCGCCGCGCGGTGCGCAGGCTGGGCGTGAGCACCAGAACCGGCGTTGCCGGCCGTTCGCGCGCGACGCGGCGTGCGGTGGCGCCGCTGGAGGTGAAGACGGTGATTGCGCTGATCGGCACCGTGTCGGCAATCGTCATGCAGCTGTGCGCCAAGGCGTCCGCCGTCGTCGAGTCGGGCGGTGTATCAGAGAAGCGCACGCGGGCGGTGTACTGTTCGTCCCGCTCCACCTGCGCCGCGATCCGATGCATCATCGCGACCGATTCCTCCGGCCACTCTCCCGCCGCGCTTTCCGCCGACAGCATCACCGCGTCCGCCCCGTCATAGACCGCGTTGGCCACATCAGAGACTTCGGCGCGGGTTGGCGTTGGACTCTCGATCATGCTTTCGAGCATTTGCGTTGCCACGATCACCGGCTTGCCAGCGTTGCGGCTGGCGGCGACGATGCGCTTTTGCAGCGGAGGGACTTCGTGCGGTTCGAGCTCAACTCCCAGATCACCGCGCGCGACCATGATGCCATCGGATAACTCGATGATCTCGGCCAGACGGTCGACCGCCTTGGGCTTTTCGATTTTAGCGCACAGCGCGGGGGCCTGGCCGGTTTGCGTTGTACCGATGAGGCGGCGGGCCTCGGCGAGGTCTTCAGGCCGCTGGACAAAGCTCAGGGCAATCCAATCGGCCCCCTGTTGGACGGCGAAGGCGAGGTCCTTGCGATCCTTGTCCGTTAGCGCGGGTATGGGCACTTCGGCATCGGGCACGTTGACGCCTTTGCGGTCAGAGATCACCCCGCCCACTTCGGCCGAACAGCGGATGCGGTTCGCATCGGCCTCGCGCACGATCAGGCGGATCTTGCCATCATTGATGACGAGGCGCTGTCCGCGCTCCAGAATGCCGAAGAGTTCAGGGTGCGGCAGACACACGCGGCTGTCATCGCCCGGCGAGGGATCGCGGTCGAAATTGAAATGCCCGCCATGGCGGATCACGGCTTTGCCACCGACAAACTCGCCGACGCGCAATTTCGGCCCCTGGAGGTCCGCAAGAATGGCGATGGGTCGAGCGAATTCCTTTTCCAAAGCGCGGATCGCGGCGATGGCCTTGGCGTGGTCGTCCTGCGATCCATGGCTCATATTAACGCGGAACGCGTCGGCCCCGGCGCGAAAAAGGCGGCGCAGCATTTCGGGTGAGCGGCTGGCCGGGCCGATCGTAGCGAGGATTTTGACCTTCCGTCCACGCGGATTGATCCGGCGTGTCCGCAGCTCGGAGCGGGTTTGGCTCTGCGAAAGTGATGGTGGCGTGCTCATGATCCCTCCCAACGCGCGCCACGCTATGGCATAGGTGTCCTGCATGACAACGACATATCCACCGGTAAAACCAAGGAGGCTGCCGATTTATGGCTGAGGAGACCGACCCGCTGGACGCGCTCGACGATGCGGTTGCGGCCGCTGCGTTTCGGCGCCTGGTGCGCCATTTGCGTCATCGTTACGACGCGCA
The DNA here is from genome assembly GCA_937899785.1 of uncultured Erythrobacter sp. Taxonomy (GTDB): domain Bacteria; phylum Pseudomonadota; class Alphaproteobacteria; order Sphingomonadales; family Sphingomonadaceae; genus Erythrobacter. The sequence continues at coordinate 10,259 of CALCCG010000177.1, forward strand.
GAACATCGATCTGATGGGGCTTTCGGGCTTTTGTCGCAATTGCTTGGCCGATTGGATCCGCGACGAAGGCTTCGAGGGCGATAAATCGACCGCGCGCGAGGTGATCCATGGCATGCCGCAGGACGAGTGGAAAGCGACGCGCCAGACGCCGGCAACTCCCGAGCAATTGGCGCGCATGGAAGCGAGCGTGAAGCTCAACGCCCAGAGCTAGCGCTTGGGCGGCCTATCGGCATTCCACCCTGGGGCTCGCCACGGGCTGGACGTTGCACCGCGCTCCACCCACGATCTCAACACGGCCCCCGCCGCCCACGGCGACATCCGCCGTGTTGGAGACATCGGCGTAGACCGATCCCGCGCCGCCAATAGCGATTTTCGCATCAGCCACGCGCAGGCGTTTGCCTTCGATCGATCCTGCGCCGCCGATCGCGTAGCTTGCCTCGTTCGCGGTGCCTTCGAGGCGGATCGAGCCTGAACCACCGATGGCGGCGTTGACGTTTTGCGCTTCAAGACGCTCGACTTCGATCCGACCAGCGCCATCAATCGCGGCTGAGAAACTCTCGGCCTTGTTCCAAGGAATGTTGATCTGCGCTGGGCCAATCGTCTTTACCGAACTCACGGAAGGTAGATAGACAACCGCGCTCATCCGCGAGCCTGGGTTGGAGCTCCATGGCTTACCGTCTTTGAAGGCGATGGTGAGCGTACCATTCTCGACGCGCGCTTCTGCGTCGGCTATCATCTCCGCCGGGCCCTGAAACGAGACCTTGGGCACATCTTTCCCTGTCAGCAACGCGACCCGGAAGGTGCCCTGCACGACAACCTTATCCGCGATTTCAATACCCTGGTCACGCCATTCATAAGGGCTGGGATTGAGCGATTGGGAGTGAGCGGGAACAACGATGCAAAGCCCAAGTAAAGCGAAAGTCATCCTTTTCATGCCCGACTCCTTCAGTGCGATAGAGCGCAAGTGTATATTTCGTCGGGCGTGGCCGCAAGTCGACCACATCTTACACTCTAAACCCCAGTCAGTTTCGCACGCATTTCTGCCCGTCACCCTTTGCGCCGCCAAGCGGGAAAGCTAGGTCGCTCCAAGCCCGAATCACATTCCGACTGGAGAACCCCAAAGATGGCTGATGCCACCGATGACCGCCTGCGCCTTTTGATTGAGCGCATCGAACGCCTCGAGGAAGAAAAGAAGGGCATCGCCGACGATATCCGCGACGTGTACGCCGAGGCCAAGGCGGTGGGCTATGACGCCAAGATCATGCGCCAGATCGTGCGGCTGCGTAAGATGAAGCCCGATGACCGCAGCGAGCAAGAGGTCATCCTGGAGACCTATAAAGCAGCGCTGGGGATGGGGTAAGCGCCCTCCTGGGCATTGCAGTGTCATCCCATGTGTATTATATCGATAACACACTAATATCAGAGGAGGAACTGCCCATGCCTGGACCCTGGAAAGACGCTCGTGGTATCATCGTTACCACCACCCCCACCATCGAAGGCCATCCCATTCAGGAATATGGCGGCATTGTCGTTGGCGAAGTGATCGTGGGCGCGAACCTGTTTCGCGATCTGTTCGCCAATATCCGCGACATCGTTGGCGGGCGCTCGGGCTCTTATGAGCGGATCCTCAAACAAGCGCGTGACGAGGCGATTGAAGAGCTGCAAGCCGAAGCCGCCTCGCGCGGGTGCAACGCCGTTGTTGGCATCGATCTGGATTACGAAGTCGTCGGCGACACCGGTTCGATGCTGATGGTCAGCGCCAGTGGGACTGCCGTCAAGATCTAGTTGTCGCCCGCCAGTTTCGCTCCCAGCGAGGCGAGTCCGAACAGAATCCCGTTATGCGCCGCGTGTAGCGCGATGGCTGTGATCAGCCCATAGTGCACCCGCAGATAACCAACCATTGCGCCCAGCGCGAATTGCGGGAGAATCAAGGGGAGCAACAAGGCGAGCGAACCCTCCGAGTAATTGCCGAGATGGACCAGCGCAAAGCCCCCGGTGGCCGCCCAGAAGAAGATTGCAAAACGCGGTGCGAAGAAGCCGGGCACTGGCCAATGGCGCATTAGCAAGGCCATGGAAAGGCCCAGCATCACGAACACCACGGCCAGCAGGTTAAAAATCGGCATTGTGCGTTCAGGGTCCAGCGCGTTGAGCGCGAGGGGCACCCCGATTACGCCCAAAGTGCAAAATCCCACCAGCGCCATGACCCAGGGAACTCCGTTCAGCCAGCTGCGAAAGACTAGCTCCTCGATCACCGGCACAATCAGCACGATAAGCGCCAGTGTCCAGACCGAAAGCTCCAGCGTCGCGTTAACATTCTCGGGCAACTCAAAGCCTAGCGCAGGGACAAGGCTCAACACCGCGATGAGCGCCGCCATGATCGGCAGATCGAGCCAAAGCATGCGCAAAGTGCCCTTGATTTTGCCAGGCGATCGACCTGAGTGCGCGGGCAAGGTCGGGCGCTTCAGAAAATTGGCAAATCGACGCCACTCCGCGCTCAGGCTGTCAGGGCTAGGAGCAAGCGGTTGCGAGGGATCGCCGTCACCGAAGGCACTCTCGATTTCAGGAGTGGTGAGAGGGCTTGTCGTCATATCGTTCAACCGGCTAATGCGTGTCTCTCGATACGGGGCCATCCCGCAGCACGCTACAGCCAACCGATAAAAGAGTTCCCCCAAGGAAAACCAATGGCAGGCCATTCCAAATTTAAGAACATCATGCACCGCAAGGGTGCGCAGGACAAGAAACGCTCCAACCTGTTTTCCAAGCTCAGCCGCGAAATCACCGTGGCGGCCAAGATGGGCGCCCCCGATCCGGACATGAATCCGCGTCTGCGCCTTGCGGTCAACAACGCCAAGTCGCAATCCATGCCCAAAGACAACATCCAGCGCGCGATCGATAAGGCGAGCGCAGGCGACGCGGAGAATTATGAGGAAATCCGATACGAAGGGTATGGCCCCGGCGGCAGCGCGATCATTGTCGAAGCGCTGACCGACAACCGCAACCGAACCGCCACCGCCGTGCGCACCGCTTTCAGCAAGAATGGCGGCAATCTGGGCACCGAAGGCTCGGTTGCGCACGGGTTTGAACGGCTCGGTTTGATCGAATACCCCATAAGCGCCGGAGACGAAGACACGATCCTTGAAGCGGCGATGGAAGCGGGCGCAGACGACATCGAATCGTCCGAAGATGGACACACGATCTGGACCACGGCTGAAGATTTGCACCAGGTCGCGGGTGATCTGGAGAAGGCGCTGGGCGAGGCGGAGAACGTGAAGCTCGCCTGGAAACCCAACCTTTCGGTCGAGATGGACGAAAAGGGCGCGGGCACGCTGATGAAGCTGATCGACGCGCTCGAAGACGACGACGATGTTCAAACCGTATGGGGCAATTATGAAATCCCCGATGCGGTGGCTGAAAGCCTCTAATGGAGTGCGGGGGCTGACTTGGAGCGCCTGGGCCTTAGCGCTTGCGCTGGGCAGCGCGTTCCTGCTGGCTTTCCTGTGGCGGGTCGGCCTGTTGGTCTTCCTGTGAAGGCGAGCGCGTGTTGATCCTTGGCCTTGATCCTTCGCTCAGTTGCACGGGCTGGGGTATGGTGATGAGCGAAGGGTCGCGTCTGTCGCACATCGCCAATGGGCAAATCCCGACCGATCCGAAGGCGCCAATCTCGGCACGTCTGGCTGCCCTGCAAACACAAATCGCGGCCGTGATCGCCGCGCACGCGCCCGATTGCGCGGCCTGCGAAGAGGTGTTCGTCAACAAGAACCCGCAATCAACGCTCAAACTCGCTCAGGCGCGCGGCGCGGTGCTGGCGGCCTGCGGAGCGGCGGGCTTGACGGTGGACGAACACTCCGCGCGCGCGATCAAAAAGTCGGTGGTGGGGACAGGCGGAGCCGACAAGGCTCAGGTCGCCGCCATGGTGAAAGTTCTGCTTCCCGGCGTGCCACTCGCCGGAGCGGACGCAGCGGATGCGTTGGCCGTCGCGATAGCCAA